>JAKABL010000011.1 GCA_021801885.1 bacterium | reverse complement strand
ATTGTCCCCCATTTTCCGAAAAGAGCGAAAGGACCACACTGCAGGGACATTCGGAGGGGGCATCTGAGGGAATAATGCTGTATTGTATGCCAAATCGTATCAAAATTATTTCACCTCCTTTTCTATATCCCGTCTGCCCGCCCGCCGCGAGATCGTTCGCCACGCTCCATCCGCGCGCCTTGAGACGCGCATCATAATAGCGCTCGAACGGCGTTATCACGCTTCCAGGATCATTCCCTGTGAGGATGGGTGCCGAGGTAATGCTCGCGCCGGAATACGATGAGGTCCCGATCATGAATTGTTCCGCTTCGGAAGCGTTCCAATCCACTCCCGCATAAAGTGGGTAGAGGTCGGATGCAAGTGCCGGATGCGCAATGGTGAATGGCGCACTCTCGGCGGATATCGGATCGGTCACGGGGATCGCCTTATATGCGCTTATTCCGAGCACATATGATCCCGAGGGATACATCGGCGATATCGTCCACATCGCCTTGCCGGTATTCGGAAGATTGATGGCGATCACGGGATCGAATTCTTGTCCTTCTTCGGGAAGCGGCGGCGGCGGAATGCGCCGAATATTCAGCGCGACCATATCCCCTGCAGGAATATTCACGCGGTTCCACGTGACGATGTGGGTCTCCCCCGCCTGCCAGCGCTCACCACCCGACGGAAGTGTGATCGCAATGGAAGAAGTTCCTGCACGTAACGCCGCTTGTCGCAATGCCACTATGGCAATTGCGACAAGCGCGAGGACCACTATCCCTGCGAATATTTTCGCAGCATAGTTACCCGCCATAGTTCGTAATGCACGTTAGGGTAAGGAAGGCATGGGTATCTGAAGCGACGGACACATGATCATGTTGATAAGACGCTGCGTGGTCTTATAGACGTATCCCGTGCCCGCATTGAGGTTCGAAAGCCCATACGCGACCCATGGGGCAAGGATTTCCGTCGAATGCTGCACCTGGAACTGTTTCACGGCCGCTTCGGAAATCGGTCCGTAATATCCGGTGATGGGGATATCGAGTCCGAGCTCATTATTGAGGAATATCTGGAGCTTCTTCACCTCGTTCGGATCGTTCACGGCATTTTTTTGGGACATGGGAACGATATAGCTCGTGAGGTAATATCCGCACGTGGTACTCGCGCCGAGCACCTGGCCCTCTTCAGGCGGGGGCACGATCACCGTGGACGTCCCTTGGCCCGGAAGAGAACTTTCGGTCGTAGAAGTTCCGAGCACCGCTCCTCCGCCACCGCTCGCACCTCCCCCTCCCGTGCTATAGGAAATCGGACCCCCTCCGCCCGCGGCAACGGTCACGATCGGGCCACCTCCACCGGAGCCGCCTCCGCCAGAATTACCGTTATCCGCGGCACGTACCGCCACGGTCGCCGCCGCAGTATTGTCGGACGGGGTCGGATCGACGAAACTTCCGAGCGTACTCGATACCGTTATGCCGTTCCGGAGCGTCTTGCCTTCTTCTCCGTTTTCCACCGTCATCACGACATCCAAGGTGGCCGTCGCATGCGCCGCGAGCGTGCCTATATCCCATTCCATGCCCCCATTCGCAAGTGCAAGCGTTCCCTGTGACGAGGTGGCACTATCATAGACGAGACCGCTGTCCCACGTATCTTTGGCGACCATGAATGTCCCTTCCGCATCACCGTTATTCGTCACTTCGATCGCATAGTGCACCGCATCACCGGATGCGGGATCCGTACGATCGACCTTCTTCTGGATGGCAAAGTCCGGCGCGCCCATCGGACCTCCCGCCACCGCTACGGATGCCGTCGCGACGTTATTCAAAAGATCGGGGTCGATGCTTATGGCTCCGTCGCTCGACGCACTCACCGTATTCACGATGGTCGTGGAAGGCTCGCTCGCCGGATCAACCATTACCTCCATATCAAGATATGCCGTAGCACTTGCCGCGAGATCGCCGATCGTCCATGCCCCCGTCGAACTTTGATATGCGCCGACCGACGTCGTCACTCCTATGAACGAAACTCCCGCAGGCAATGTATCTGTCGCTATGACATCACCGGCCGCGTCCGGTCCAAGATTGGTTACGACGATATGGTAATGCACCATGCCTCCCGCCGCAGCAGTCGCCACATCCGCATCCTTCTCTACCGCAATATCCGCAACAGGCTCGGACGGAGGAGGAGTGAACGTCGCGGTCACCGAGGTTGTCGTGGCGATCGCGAACGAACACAGGGTCGACGTAACACCGTCACACACATCACCGCTCCACCCTGCGAAGAGAGAGGTTCCGCTCGGCGTCGCCGTAAGCGTTACCGTAGAACCTGTCACAAAATTATCCGCACACGTTCCCGAATCGCACGCATCGATGCCCGGCGGATCGCTCGATACACTCCCATTCCCCGCGATCGTCACACTGAGAGAACTGTCACCCGGCACCGGATTGGTATTGAACACCCCGGTCACTGTACTTGCCGTCGTTGAAGGATTGATCACGAAAGAACACGACGTCGATGTCTCACCCGCACATGGCCCCGTGCTCCATGTAACGAAACTCGAACCGTCGGCAGGGATCGCCGTCAATATTTCCGGTGTTCCGATAGGAAAAAGATAGGTACAGACCGATGATTCCGCGTTCGCCGAATCGCAATAGATGTTCTCTGCCGCATCGGAAATCACACCATCTCCCGTCCCTCCCGAAGCCGACACCGATAACGGATAGCGCGAGATTCCGAACCCGGCGCTCACTTCCATATCCTCGGACAAAGTGACCGTACAGGTCGACGATGTCCCCGCCGATGCGCATGCCCCTCCCCACCCCTCAAAACTCGATGTGGGAGCATCAGGTGCCGCGGTCAGGACGATCGTCGAGCCGTCCGAAAAGTGGGAATCGCACGACATTCCTCCCGATCCGCACGCTATCCCCGGGGGATCGCTCGTGATAGTTCCCGTGCCTTCGCCCGTGGTGGTGGCCGTGAGCGTATTTCTCGAACCCGTCACAAACCACGCCTCGATCACGTGATCCGTCGTCACATCCGTGAACGTATAGGAATTGCCCGTCGCAACAGGAATCCCATCGACCGTAAGCATATTGAGAAGCTCTCCGTTTCCCGGATTGATCGTGTATGTCTTGCTGCCATGATACAAGACCGTACTTGTGCCGATCGGATCGATGGTTCCGCTGCCGTTGACCTTCGCCACGATCCTCGGATTCACCGTGACGCTCGTGGTCGCGATCGCATATTGTTCGTTCGCTTCGCTCACCTCGCCGTGATAGACCATTGCGGTGATCGAATATTCTCCGGGTGCGCTATAGGTATGCGATGCCGACCATGTCGCCGAAAATGTCTTTGGCGAATTCGTGGAGGACACGATACTGAAATTTTCGAGCGGGATCGTGCTGCTTCCGTCGCCCCAGTCGGTGATCGCCGCATGCACCGCTTCGAGCGATCCCGTATAAGGATTGGCGCCTGCGGTTCCGGAAAGGGAAACTATTCTATCCGGTTCTTCGAGTGTGGTCGTTGCGATATCGATCGAATAGCTCACAGGGATCGCAAACACATACGACAACGGCAATGCCATGCCGCCGGCGGATATGGCTCCCCATGCCAATATGTTCACTACCAGTTTTTTATTCATATGTATTTATATTAATTGATGTATTCGCCTGCGTATAATCGCGGGGATCCATCGCTTCTCCACTCGTACACCTAATACAATCGAGAAAATAAGGTATTACAAAACAGGCACCGCGGAATGCGCCTCTTAAAAAACGAACGACGCTAGGCCTTCGTCACGTAGAAAAAATCTTTTTGATATCCGTGGAGATAATTATAGGAACCATCCTGCATCCCTTTCATAATACTGAAATCGGCATAGGTTCCATTCTTATAACTATTGAAAATATCGAAGCGGACCCAATAGGGATTGATGTCCAACTGCATGGCATTCACCGCGCCCGCCGCCTTGAGGGCCGCGGCAAGCGTAGTAGGGGTAAGTGAATTTCCCGCCGCATACACAAGGTTTCCCTTTGCCGTCACACCAAGACCGGACCGCCAGGTATAGATCCCCGGATTTACGGTCCGGCCCCACAATGCTTTGTTCGATTGATCGGTTGTCGCAATGACGCCGTTCTCAATGAGCATGGGACAGTTCTGCCTGATGAACACGATCCCGCCACCAAAATTCTGCCCTTCGTACTTTACGATCTTCACGGTGCCGTTCGCATATGCCACAAGCGTGGCAAGGTTCTTCTTGAGCGGAACGTAGGTGGTCGTTCCTACGACCATGCCGTACTGTCCGTCGCTATATTGAAACCCTCCATTGAACACGCTGATCAAGGAGCCTCCTTTTTGAACCGACGCGGGGACAATGCCCGGACCCGGCTTCCCCACCTTACCTCCCGGCTCCTGCGTGCCCGCCACCGCCCATAAGCGGAGGTGCGTCATATCCATTTTTACAAGCGTTACAAACGCATACGGCCGCTGCGGATCCGGATTCACGAACGTATCCGCCATAACGATCTTTCCGGGAAACGCGTCGAGTGGAATCCCCCTCCATATGCCGACCCCTGTCGCGGACGAGGTCACCCCGGGAACGGTTATGGGGGCGAGGGCAAGCGTCGATGACGGTCCGATGTCCGTTGATGAAGCAATAGAGACGGTACCGCTCGTCACATAGAGATTTTCCGGCGGTATGATGGAATATTTTATGCGGTGAAACACATCGAGCAACTGGAAATATACCCCTTCGAGAAATATAACCTGGCTATCGCCTATCGTGGGCCGCAACACCTGATCCGTCAAATTCGCCGCGAGACTCGTGTCCAATTTAACAAAAAGGAATCCTCCGGCGGCCATAAGGAGCACCAGGGCGGAAAGGCCGTATACGAATCTTCGTATCGGCCGTCTCCTCTGCGGTGATTGCGGAGGCTGATCCTTCATGGGAAATGTCCAATAGGTGATGATCGCAGGATTCGGACGAAGCGATGTCGTCAATTTTACCACACCCAGGCCTTTTTGAAAGCACAGGGGATTCAATTACCTGCTGCACACGATCGTTAGCGGTCCTTTTTCGTCGATATATGGAAGATCGTATAGAGCCCACACCAGCCGATCGCTCCCGTGATGAGCGGCACAAGACCTATGAGCCCCCACCACGATTGATAGAAATAGCCCCCCGCAAGGATAATGATCCCGAGCACAATACGGATCGTGCGGTCCGTCCGACCTACATTACATGTCATATTATTTTCCGATGCTCAGCAGTTGATTCAATCGGCCCTTATCGAATCCCAGTACAAGATCATAATCGCCGCTGTCATAGACCACTTCCGTCTGCGGTACACCGGTCTGGCCGGATTTGCGGATCATCTCTTCCGCGGCTTTCCGATCGGCATCCACCATTATAAGGTCGAATTTCACGTCATGCTTCTCAAGATACTCTTTCTCCATTTTGCAATAAGGACAGGTTGCCGTAGAGTAAAGCCTGATCCTCTCAATCTTTGGCGCGCCCACGCCCGCCGCCTCGTTCACGAGGCCTTTGAGCTCAGTCTCCATTTCCCCGATCGTCCCTTCAATTATATCGACGGCTTGGGTTCCTCCGAGTAGCTGGGGATTCATGACGCCCACGAAAACCGAACCTTCCTTTTTTTCTATCATGACGACCATAGGCACGAGGCCAAGAAGCATGCGATCCTCTGTAAGGATCTTTTCCGCCCTTGGCGCGTCGAGGAATTGGATAAGTACCGACCCTCCCGGGAGGGCGGTCTCTCCCGTGACCGCAATATTCCTTTTTACAAGCCCCTCTTTTACGGCAGCGATCACTTCATCCATCGACCGCTCCGTCTTTCTGAAATATGCGATATTCATTGTTTTTATTTTCACTTATTACGTTTCTTCGTATCCGCGCGCCTTATTCGATCACCGCGATGACCTTTCTCACGAACGGGGTCTTTCCACGCGCAATGCGATAATATTTATCCCTTCCGCGCTTTGATTCTTCCACGATCCCCCGATCGCGCAACACTGCAAGATGATACGACAGCAGGGTCTTTTTGATCTTAAGGCAATCCCGCAAGTCACACCCGCCGGCCGCCTCGCATCCCAGAAGTTCCCGGAGGATCGCCAACCGCTTCTCATTGAACAGCCATAGATTTTTCATAGTTCAATATATATTGAACTGTACTCCCGATATTGTCATTCGTCAAGTGTCATGAGAGACAATAAAAAACGCCGTCGTCGTAATGCGACGATGGCGTATGGGCAGGATATCTCACACTATATGACGTCGCCATCAGTAAGGATGGGTGACGGTGTTTTTTAGGGATATGAGAAGATCCCTATCCACGAAAGGATATGGCCCTTCGGGCGTGAGCATCGGCCCGAAGATGTGCGCAAGCTCCCCCAGAGGGAACCAGAGGGTATTGCACCCATTTCCATGATGAAGGCTCCGGAAGAGCGCATAAGGGAAAACACCCTCCGTTGGATACAGCTTACCATGATAGGTTTTGAGGGCTTCATCCCCTTCCGGAGTCAACCTCACGTCGACACGCGCTTCCGGTGTGAACGCGATCGGATCCTCGGTAAGAGTCGCAATCGTGTCGTTGACGAAGAGGGGAATCGCTCCCAAAAACATCTTTGGTCCGAAGATCCTGAAGATCTCCCATATTGCGAAGCGGGACCCTTCGGACGAGACCCGATGGATCAGCCTCAGAATTTTTCCTTCAACCGGATCGGATGCATAATACTCCTCCAAAAGATCCGCCCCTGCCTTGGTGAGTATCACACTCACCTCCGCATTGAGCGAAAGATGAATGGTTTGAGCAGGCGGTGCATCGGTTGCCATAAGCGCATCCCTCCTTTCTCTCTATATTTTAATTTAAAATCATATATATGTCAATAATTCCGGTCTGATGCGCCAAGGTATTCCATTCACTCCGTCGCCTTCCCCTGTCCGCGCATAATTTCCGACCTTTCCATTGTAGATAATAGATGCATGCAAAGGTCGCACTATAAAAACCATTTCATCAAAATACATCGATGTGGAAACAATGGGTTAACGTGGTGCTCAGTATCCTCGTCATCATTGGGGCGTATACCGGTGTGCACATTGCGTGGGTCATAAGCGGCGTCGCGCTCATGCTCGTCCTTTCGTTCTGGGCAGCGCTCGAAGGAACGGGGAACGAGCAGAAAAGCGCGTTCCATGCCCGCTAACGATCGCGGCGGATGTTGGACGGCGTACTTACGATCGTCCTCCCTGCACGTCCTCTCTGTGCGTGTCGCACTACGACGGCCGCGCCTCTCACCCACCACGATCATCCGCGACGCGCGGCCGCCACCGCGAACGGCTCCGAAAGGAGTCTTATTTTTCCTTCCTCCTGAGAGTCCGATAGATTCTGAGATTGTCCGCAACAAATCGGGGCATGAGAAAACTCCTGCGGACCGATTCATGAGCAGCCTTTCCCAGGGCTTTTGCCTTCGCGGGCCCATGGAAAAGCTGAATGACGGCATCGGCAGCTTCTTCCGGTGAATTCACAAGGATGCCGTTCCTACCGTTCTTGATTTGGATGCATGCACCCGTCGTTCGCCCGGCAACGAGAGGTCTCCCCTGCCACATCGCCTCCGTCATGGTAAGCCCAAAACCTTCGCGGATGCTCTTTTGTATAACCACGTCGCTTCCCGCATATACCGCACGCACCATTGTTTCGTCAGAGACTTTGCGCGCAAGTTTCGGGTCCGCAAAAAGGAATATGTCCGGATCGCCTTTCGCCTCCTTTTGCGCGCGGGAAAAGACCGTGGCCGCTTCGGGGTCATCTTTCGCGAGAAAAAGGCCGAGAAGCACGAGCTGGAGGCGAGGTATCGCGCGTTTTGTGATCCGATAGGCTCGGATCACGCCGACGGGATCCTTCCATGGATCGAATCGCGAAACCTGAGCGATCAGCGGACCCGTTTCGCGGACACCGAATTTCCGCAACAGAGTGCGCGCTTCCGCATTTCCCATCAACGCGTTCTTCGACACCAGCGGATCAATGGCAGGGTATACCACCTCCACACGTCCGCGGGGTATGGACGGAAAACGCTTCATATAATCCTCGCTGCTCACCACGATACGATCGGCCTTCTCAAGGAACGGTTCGACAAACGCCGCCGCGCGCGGGTTCGGGGTGAGAAGATCGCCGTGAAGTCTCGCAATGACGGGGGCGCGTTCCGCCGCTGCATGCACCGCGCCGAGCGTTTGCGGATCGTGGAGCACGATAATGTCGGGACGATACGCATCAGCCGCTTTGCGCACATCCTCTCCCACGGCGCGCCCAACGTCGAGATATATCTTCCGCTCCCGCGAACCGAGAGCATTGCGCCCTCCCTGGAGCAGATCGTGAAGTCGCTTAGTAACCTTAAAGAACGCAGGCGGCGCATCGATCGTGAACCAATGGCTTGAAATGCCGAGCGCCCGCTCGAACGGTACCTGACTCTCAAGAAGCTCTGCCACGCCACCACCGTGCGCCGTAGAATTTATGTGAATCACGCGCAAACCTTCGATCGGTTTTGCGATGCACCGAAGTTGTGACGCTATTCCCTTTTGAAAACGATTATAGTGCGCAATTCGCACCGCACGGCGCGCCAGAGTCACTTCACGAAGGTTGCTCATATGTCCATTATGGACCATCATAAATGATATGGGAACCCGCGCACCAACCATCATGACAGGCATCGATGTCGGCGGTACGAAAATACGATGGATATTTCTTAAAAGCGTTCGCTCGCCATCATCGCGTGATGCACGCGCGCCTCGGTGGCATATCGTGTCGTCGCATGAAATCCCCACGCCACGCACGCAAGATTCCTTTATTGCAACGCTACACACGATCCTTGCCGCCGCCGAACGCCGCAATGCGGCATCCGTCGGGATCGGCATTGCAGGCACGCTTTCTCACGGCATCCTCGTCCACAGCCCCCATCTCCCTTTCCTTAAAGGAATGGATTTTACCGCCACGCTACGGCACGCGACATCCATACCGTGCACGATCGATAACGATGCCCGCTGCGCGGCGTACGCGGAAGTCGCGATTCCCATGCATACCCATCATTCCCGCGCCACGCATGCGCCGGTCATGCTCGTTGCGACGCTCGGTACCGGCGTAGGACGCGCCATCGTGCACAACGGCATACTCCATACGCCCGCCTCACTCGAGAATGCCGAACCATGGGAACGCGCGTATCGGAAAATCGCCGCACTATCGAACCCTTCCGCCAATCTCCTTGCGGAATTTCTGGGACCTCGCCTCGCGCGGCTTGCCGTGTCACATCACGCCTCCATGATCGTCCTCGGCGGTGGACGCCTCCGTACGAAGGGACTCTTCGCCCTCGTGCGGAACGAGTGCATGCGCACTGGATTTTCCGGAACGATACGGCGATCCCATTTTCGCCAGAACGAAGGCGCCGTAGGGGCCGCACTCCTCGGAGTCACGCCGCAGCATTGAGAAATAGAGCGATGGACGAGCCGTCGATCGCCGCCCGGCGCAAAGCTGCATATGCGCAGAAATAGAGTATACTAAAGGAAATAATAACGATAGTATCCTCCTCATGCCCGAAGAAACCCTTAAAAAAGCCGCATCATCTTCGAACGATAACCCCCTCTCCGTCACGAGCACCGAACAGTACCGCACAGCAGGCGATCTCATCGAGCATAGCCGTCCCAACGCCACCTATTTCATCCTCCTCGCAATTTCGTCGATCATCGTTGCCGCAGGACTCCTCCTTAATAACGCCGCGATTGTGATCGGCGGCATGCTCGTGGCGCCCGTACTCACCCCGCTCCTTGCGATCGGCCTTGGCCTCGCGATCGGCGAGATCACCATCATGCGCGACACGGGCTTCCTGCTTCTGAAGTCGCTTCTTATCGTGATCGGACTCTCCGGCATTATGGCCATTCTCTTCGGCGCGGGACAGACAGGATTCAATATCGAGAACGATGTTCGGGCGGCGATACTTTATTTCATCGTGGCGCTCGCGTCCGGCGCGGCAGCGACATTCGCGTGGACACGCAAGGAAATTTCCGACGTCCTGCCGGGCATTGCGATCGCGGTATCTCTCGTACCCCCGCTCAGTCTCGTCGGCATCTGGATCAGCCAACTCAATTTTGGTGCCGCCCGCTTCGATTTTTCGGTATTCCTTCTTAATCTTTTCGGTATTGTGATCGGCAGCCTCGTGATCTTTACGCTGCAACGCTTTTATAAATCAAGTGAACGAATCCATAAGAAAGTGATGAGCGAATGAATATCCTGGGTAACAATCGGGAAGAAATGCGATTGAATAACGCGCGCTCGCCAGACACAAATGCCTATCGCGCGCTCGCTTATGCGCTTGTGGCGTTCCATTTCGCGTGGACCCTTCTTGTGTTCGGCGGCGCCATCGCGATGTTCATCTATCCTCAATACGCATTCATGGAGATCCTCGTGCTTTCCGTGACGCTCCTTGCGGGCCTTCCTTTCCGTTTCGCATGCCCCATCACTCTTATGGAACGCCGCATACGACGCCATTTCGATCCATCCTACGAGAACCACGGTTCGTTCATGGCCACCTATACCAATAAGATGTTCGGCACGCATATCACGACGAAGACGGCGGACATCATCATCGGCATTTTTTATGTGATCTTCTATACCTACGCGGTCGTTGCGCTCATCTATTATCGATAACCGACGTCGAGGGCCGCCGTATGGAAATGGCCCGCACGATCCTTCCATGATTACTCCCCCGAAACGCCGCTGGCATAAGGTGCCTTCCCTCGACGATCACGGCCCCATCCCGCTCACCCCCGAAGGACATGCGCGCATGAAGGCGCGACACGAACGCCTTGTACGATCGCTTCCCGACCTCGCCCGGGAAACCGCGGAAGCAGCGGCGCTCGGCGACCGCTCCGACAACGCCGCCTATCAAGCCGCAAAATCCGCACTGCGCCGCGCGCAGCGGGAGATCTTCACGCTCGAAGATCGCCTGAAGCGCGTCGTGGAAATCAAGCGAAGCGACGGCGCACATGGGCACGCCGCACTCGGATCAACGGTCGTCGTAATGCCGATCACATCCGCACATCATGCCTCTGCGGATATCAACGCCCCGAAAACCTATCACATCGTCGGACCATTTGAAACCGATCCGTCCCAAGGAAGGATCTCGCACAAATCCCCGCTCGGCGCCGCGCTTCTCGGTCGCACCGCAGGAGAAACCGTTACGATACACACCCCTGAAGGAGCGCGTGAATATCGTATCGTTGAGATACGCTGACCCGATCCTTAGCGCCCCTTTCCCTTTGGCTCGCTTTTCGTCCGCTTCCCCGCCGTTTTCTCTTTTCCCTGCATGCGCTTGCAGAGCGCAATGTATTTTCTTGCCGAGTTCTTCCACGAAAAATCCTGGGCCATGGCCCGCTCCACAAGGCGACGCCATTCATGCGCATTGCGATAGGTTTCATATGCCCGCACCACCGAAATAAGCAGCGCCTGCGCATCATATTTCTCGAACACGAATCCCGTGCCTATGCGATGCTCCGGATCCGCATCTTCTACGGTATCGGCAAGCCCTCCCGTCTTACGCACAATAGGAATTGCGCCATACCGCATCGCTTCCAATTGCACGAGTCCGGCCGGTTCAAATTTTGAAGGCATGAGCATCGCATCGGCGCCCGCGTAGATCACCTTCGGCATCTCGCCGTCATATTGGAGCATTGCCGCCGCTCGTCCCGGGTAGTCCTCCACAAGTTTTTGGAAAAACATTTTATATTCCGATGATCCATCCCCAAGAAGCACAAACTGGATCGGAAGATTGTCGAGCAATTGACGAATAACGTCCTGAATGAGAGTAATACCCTTCTGCTTATCAAGACGTCCGTTGTATGCAAGCAGCATGGAAGCATCGTCTCTCGTAAGTCCCATTTTTTCCTGGAGTACCGCCTTGTTGCGCGCGCGATTCTCTGTATGCCGCGCATCGTAGCGGAATACCACAAGCGGATCGGTCATGGGATTGAATACATCAACGTCGATACCGTTCATGATGCCCGTGAGATTTGCACGGCGTTCCTGCAATACCCCTTCCAATTTTTCGCCATATTCATCCGAGAGAATCTCGCGCGCATACGTAGGCGATACGGTCACCACCTGATCGGCATACAAAATCCCTCGGCGCATGCCGTTCAGATACTTCATATCCGAGAAAAACGGGGGTATTGGTTTGCGACCGAAGTCAGCCTCCATTTCGGGAACAAAATCCGGAGCGAACGTTCCCTGGTTGTGAAGATTGTGGATGCAAAAGATGGTGCCGATACCCTTGAGGACGGGATCGTCCTTGAATTCCGTCCGCATGAGATCGGGAACGAATCCCGTCATCCAATCGTTTGCAATCACAAAATCCGGCTTCCATTCGGAACGCCGCATGAATTCAACCGCGGCGCGCGAAAGGAGCACGAAACGCATCGTGTCATCGCTATATCCATACACATTGGCGCGCTTTTCATAACATTCCTCATTCTCGAGGAAATATGTCACGCCCCCGCTCTCCGTATCATGAGTGTGCATAAGCACCTGTGATATCAGGATGCCGTTCGGATCCTCTTCTTTCGAGGCAATCCTTATACGATCCATCACCCGCTTCATGGGGAATTTCTTCTGATCGACCGATGCATATTTCGGAACAAACACGCGCGCATCGACACCAAGTTCCCTCATGGCCTTTGGAAGCGCGCGCATCACTTCGCCAAGCCCACCTACCTTCACAAAAGGAGCCGCCTCCGCACACACAAAAAGAACCTTAAGCGGTTTTTTGAGGGAAGTTTTCATATAGTTTTATGTATACCACATTTTTACACAGACGGCGACGGCGCAGGAACCGGCGACGCCACACGCACAGGCTCGTGCGCCATGGGACGCGTCGGCGGAGGCGTCGTATGCGTGTTCCGTTTCAAAGGATCGATGATGCGGTATGCAGCAAGCTTCACGAAATCGTTCACCACGAACCACGCCACGCCGTACAGCCATATGAACCCCGCCCATCCCCACCCGATCGGCGTCATGAGCGTACCGGTCGCGGCGAGCACCGTGGCAAGCGCCTGCGCGAGGAACACCGCGGTGAGCAAAGTTCTCGACGGACGATTTTCCCATGACCAGAAATGTCCCCGTGTGCGCGTAAGGAAAATCGTCAACTGTCCCGAAACGGAAAGCTGAAGATACATGAAGGTGCTGATGGTAGTAGGAGCAAAATGAAACACATTCTCCGCAAGCCAGAAAAGGATGAATGTGGCCACCACACCGATCACGCCGAGCACGCTCGCAATGCCGAGCACCACGTGCATGCGCCACTTCTCCGGCCGCATGGAATAGCGTACGCGATCGTAGGCGATCGAAAGGATGGCACCGTCGTTCAGGAGCGCAAGAAGGACGATCATGATCGCGGTCACCGGATAGATATTGAACACGATGATGGCAAGTGCGATGAAAAGCAGCACGCGCAGCGTCTCCGTAATACGATAGATCGCATAGCTCGTCATATGCTGGAAGATCCTGCGACTTTCTTTGATCGCGTCAATGATCACGGAGAGGCCCGGCGCAAGGATCACAATATCGGCGGCGGCGCGCGCGGCGTCGGTCGCACCCGAGACGGCAATACCGCAATTGGCCGCACGAAGCGCGGGCGCGTCATTCACCCCGTCCCCCGTCATGCCAACGATATGCTCCCGCGCTTGAAGCGATTTTACGATATTGAATTTATGCTCCGGAAAGACCTCCGCAAATCCATCGGCGCGTTCGATCGCTTCGGCATCGGTCGACAGCATGACCGGCGCTTTGGCATTGCCGCTCGCCGCAGCCTTCCCGCCGTCGAGGGATGACGCCTTCAGGATATTGGTGCCGAGCCCGAGCTGTCCGGCAATATCGACGGCAATCGCACGCTGATCGCCCGTGACCATCTTGACGTCCACTCCCATCGCGCCCGCCGTTGCGATGGTCTCTTTGGCATCTTCGCGCGGAGGATCGGAAAGTGGAAGGATGCCGAGCAACTTCCACGTGCCACCGGCATCGGCGCTGCCCTCCAT
Source organism: bacterium (assembly GCA_021801885.1). Taxonomy (GTDB): domain Bacteria; phylum Patescibacteriota; class Minisyncoccia; order UBA6257; family 2-01-FULL-56-20; genus JAKAGE01. The sequence continues at coordinate 3,021 of JAKABL010000011.1, read as the reverse complement.
GCGCGCAACCGCGAGGGAGCGGAATCCGTGGCTTGCAAAACGGTCCACGGCGTCATCGAACGTCTTTGCCTCCGGGAGCGTCGCCCCTCCGGCGAGCGATAGGATGACCTGCGCCGCACCCATGGTCACGCGGAACGTCGCGCCATCGGGACCTTTCACCTCCGCCTCGGTGCGTTTGGCGGCCGGGTCGAACGGCTTGAATTTGATCACCTCATAGCGTGCGAGCGTTGCGCGGTCCTTCATTCCCCCAAGAACCGCCTTATCGATGGCATCGCTGTCATTCGGATTCGAGGACAGCGCTCCGCACAAGACGACCTCTTCTGGATTTATTCCCTCGAAGGCAAACGGTTCGCCAAGGGCAAGCTTATTTTCTGTGAGCGTTCCCGTCTTATCGGAACAGAGGATGTCCATGCCGGCGAGCTCTTCGATCGAGGTAAGGCGGCTCACTACGGCCTGACGCTTCGCAAGTACGCGCGCGCCGACCGCCATCGTCACCGAGAGTACCGTGGGCATCGCAACCGGGATCGAGGCAATGAGCAGCACGAGCGCGAATTCGAGCGTGGTGAGCAATGCGTCGCCGCGCGCCACCGCAAATCCAAGAATAATGACGATGAGCGTCACCGCCAACACGATGAGATAGTTCCCTATTTTAAGGACGGCCTGTTCGAAATGGCTCTCGACATGGGCTTCGTTCACGAGACGTACCGTCTTCCCGAAGAACGTTCTCTCGCCCGTAGCGTACACAAGCGCATCCCCCTCGCCGCGGCGCACGATCGATCCCGAAAATATCGCTTCTCCGGGATTCTTGTCGACGGGAAGCGATTCGCCTGTGAGTGAGGACTGGTCCACCTCCACGGGATCGCCGCCATCCCACAGGCGGACATCGGCAGGAATAATATCGCCGATTTCCACGTGAATGACATCGCCCGGAACAAGATCCTGTGCGGGACATGCCTCCCAGCGACCGCCGCGCATCACGTTCGCTTTGAGCGCGAGCTTTGCCTTGAGCGCCGCGATGGCGTTCCCGGCCTGATATTCTTCCCAAAATCCAATGATGGCGTTCGCACACAAAAGCGTAAGGATCACAAAAAAGTCGGTCCAATGCCGCACGAGTCCCGAAAGCACAAGTGCAGCCTCGATCATCCACGGGATCGGGCCCCAAAGATAGGCAAAAAACTTGAGGATGGGATTCACCTCGTGCTCCGTGATGGCATTCGGTCCGTACTGAGTGAGCCGCGCCGCCGCCTCTTCGGGCGAAAGCCCTCGCCGCGACGTGCCAAGCCGGGTCTCGAGGGCGGCGAAAGGAAGTGACGCTAAATCTTCCGTCGATGCGGATGGAGTAGTGGTATCCTTCATACGTTCATTATAATCCTCATCCACACAATGCAACACCTATCCATTTCGCCGCGCACCGCACGATGCGGTATACTTCCTTTGATAATCTCCGATTGACTATTTTTGCATTTCCATTACCACCACTGCCATGCATAAGAAAACGCTTTTCTGGATCGCGATCATGATCGCGATCATCGCCGCCATCGCCGCACTCTTCTTCCTTTCGTCGCCGCACTCGCACACCAATGGCGCGGAGGGCGTTGCGTCTGCCATTCCCGTCACCTATACCTGCGACGGCGGACGGAACCTCGTTGCCCTCTACGGCTCTTCGACCGTCACCCTCACCCTTTCCGACGGACGCATCATCACTCTCCCCCAAACGCGCTCCGGTTCGGGTATTCGCTATGAGGCAGGCAACGGCACGAGCGACGTCGTCGTTTTTGTGAGCAAGGGTCCGAATGCGTTCCTTACTGAAAATGGGACCACGACGTATGACAATTGCGTCGCAAACGGTACCGCGGGAACCTCCGCCGGCGGCGCATCAACGAGCGTCTTCACCGATCAAGGGAACACCTTCACCTTCGACTATCCTTCGCAATTTTCCGCATCCGGCGGCGGTGTCGGCTATACGACGCAGTGGATGCATAACGCGACGGGTTCCGGCATGATCCTCGCAACGCTCACCATCCCCTCCTCATTCGAACCGCATACAAACTTCGCGGGTGCCACCTTCACCGTGGGCACAAGCGCAGATCCCTCCGCCGTTGCCGGATGCCTTACCGACGCAAACGGGGCGACCGCGACGGGTACGCAAATTTCCCTCAATGGAACTCCTTTTGCGGAACTGAGCTATGAAGATGCGGGTGCCGGCAATTTCTATGATGTGGTAAGCTATCGCACCGTCCGTAATGCTCAATGCTATGCTGTGGAATATACGATCCATTCGACCGATCTCGGTAATTATCCTCCCGGCAGCATATCGCAATTCGATCAATCTTCCGTGGACGCCATCCTGAACGGCATCGTACAGAGTTTCCGTTTCCTCCGCTAGAGTCCACGGCGGACCGTATGGCGAAGAACGAGCGACACCCACAGCGGAAGATGACCCGCATTCCCATTTTCCATATTCCTCCGCGCGAAAAAATACGGTATCATATCCCCATGGCATCCCGCCCATCCCGTCCTCGCCCTCCGCGCCGCAAACAAGAACCGTCTGAACGCGCCGTCGTGCCGCACACCACGCCTAAGACCATCGGTATCGGCATTGTCGCCGTGATCGCCGTTGCGGCGGCAATCAGTGCATTCATTCACTATCCCCGAACGTTCAACATCGTCGATCCGGGGATCGTGCCATCCTCGACTACGTCGAACGTCGTCTCCTCATCTATGGCGGTCTCGTCCCCCGGCGGCGACACCTATGCCGACCCGCCGAATCCTCTTCCCGCAGTGAATCACGCGGCGTACGACGCAAAGATGCTCGCGCTCGCGCATATTCCTCCCGCACCCATACCAAAGACGACCTCGACCGCAGCATCCGGAACTCTTGGTGCCGCTACGGGGAATGCCGCGGCAAGCACGGCCGAAGTATGGCCTCCTTATGCCATCGCACCTTCCCGCACGGCCCTTGCTGCGCTGTGGCCGGTGCCGACGAGCAAAGCCCCTTATCCCACCGCAGGCGCGATCCTT
>JAKABL010000010.1 GCA_021801885.1 bacterium | reverse complement strand
TGCGCGTATCGCCTCCCTTACAAGTTCCCGCTCGCTATAATTCTGCACCGTGACGCTCTCGCGACGATTTTTGATCTCTGAGGCAAGCGCCGCAATGTCGGCCTCAAGGCCCTGCTCGATCGATGGCGGTTGGTCCATATAACATCATTATACCAATATCAATATCCTTCCACCATGGCAGCCCCGCATATTCGCGCCGTACGCGGAATGCATATGCCATAATATCCGTGCAATAAAAATCCCCGGATCACGGACGATCCGGGGACTATGGGGCGATCAGATTGCAGTGATCTTCACCTCGGTGTATTCCTGACGATGGCCCTTCTTCCTGCGGTTCCTGGTCTTTGGGTGATACTTGAAAATGATCTTTTTATCGCCGCGGACATTCTTGACGATCTCCGCCTTCAAAGAGGCTCCCGCGACATGGGGCGTACCCACATGAACCGTACCCCCGGAGGCACGGAGAAGCACCGCGTCAAATACGATCTTCTCGCCCTCCTTGGCGTCAGCCAGCTTTTCCACCTTGAGCGTGTCGCCCGCGGAAACCTTATATTGCTTTCCTCCGGTCATAATGACCGCAAAATCCTTAGCCATTGACGTTCAGTATAGCGGCACAGGCGATAAAAAGCAAGGCCGCAACGGCAAGCGTGATGCCGGCGAGAAGCTTGCCGAGCACCCGGTCTCGACGGTCGAGTTCGAGGGCGATCGGAACGTTCACTGCCGCCGCCACAAAGGCAAATATGCCCGCGAAAAAAAACGTACGCAACGAACCGACCTGGGTGATCCCCGTAATATCATTGAAGTGAAGGATGAGGGGGCCCGCGGCGCCTTCGAGTGTGGCGAGGACCCACCCGAACCCTCCTAGAATGCACGCGAAAGCCGCGCCACACATGGCGATCACCGCGCGATGCCGTACGATCAAAGGTTGCATGAAAATAGTAGGGCTATGGACACTGTATGGCCTCCTAATGCTCCCCGCGGAGCATCGCGGCAGCGCTATCGGGATCGACGATATTGATGATGATCCCCGTGGAAAGTTCGAAGCCTGCGTCAATCGAAACGCGCGGCACCATTTCTACATGCCAATGATGATGAGGGTGTTCCTTCCGCGCAAGAGGGGCATCGTGGACGAAAAAATTGAAGTCAGGATCGTTGAGGTGCGCGCGCATGCGCCGCGCGACGGAACGCGCAAGAAGCGCGACACCGCGTACCGCCTCCGGCGAGGCGGTACGGAAGGAAGATGAATGGCGGCGCGGCATGACGCTCACCTCAAACGGCTTCTTTGACGCATAGGGTGCGATGGCGATCGCATGGGAGTTCTCCTCGATCACGCGGACTTTCGCACGACGTTCCACCTTGATGATATCGCATCGCACGCAACGTCCATGGCGCCGGAAATAATCCGAAGCGCCGCGCACCGAATGGGCCACGTGATCGGGAACGATGGGAAGCGTAAGGATCTGATAATGGGGATGCCATATCGACGATCCGGCGGAAGGGCCGTAATTATAGAACGATACGACATAGGCCGCGGATCCACCCGCCTCGGTGGTGCGATGGAACCGCCGGAATGTCGTAAAGACGCGCACGGCGTCGGCAGGCGGAAGATCGGCAAAAGGAGCGTAGTGATCGCGGGTAATGACAAGGTCGTGCGCTCCGACCGCGGTGCGGCCTCGGTAGAGACCCGCACGGAACGGCACAGAAGCGGCCCCATCGGAAATCACTGCGGGATACTTGTTCGGCACGACGGCGATCTTCCATCGCGCGACGGTGGGATGGGTAAAGAGCGGCGGTTTTCCGCTCACGGTCGCAAGATCTTCGAATGGACATCCTGCTTTGGGCGAAGGTTTCCGCTTCTGTTTTTTAGCATCCAAAAACCGGGGGCGCGCGGCGCGTCCCGGCGCAAGAAGGACCCAATCTCCCGATACGATGTCCTGACGAAGCTCAGCCATGGTTGAAATATAAAACGAAAACCGTGAAGTATCCACGCGATCGCATTCCTACACGCGCACGGAGGGAAGGATGCCGACCGAAGCGCATCCGCATACAAAGATCATCCACCCACGTTCGCCGTGGAGGTTGCGGATGTGCTCGTCGCATTCCCCTGCGCGCTCATCCTGTGTATATAATACCAATCGAGAACCTTCTTGGCCACCGGCACGGCATTCAGACCGGCAAGCTGGTTGGAATTTTGAATGAGAATAAGGAGCGCGATCTGAGGATTATTGCACGGTGCATATCCCACGAAAAGGGCGTTCTCTTCGGTATTATTCTTGATCTGGGCCGATCCCGTCTTGGCGCATACGGAAAACGGAAGGTCGCTCAGTGTATGGGCGGTCCCCCGCGTCGTCGCCACGCCGTCGACCATACCCTGCTGGACCGCAGCGATCTGCGGCGCAAGATAGGTGAGATTTTCATCGACATAGGGTGTCGAACTCATGTTCACATACGGGCGCCAGATGGTGCCGCCATTCGCGATCGCGCCGATATAGCTAAGAAGTTGGAGTGGCGTGAGCAGCAAGTTTCCCTGTCCGATCGCCACATTGTAGGTATCACCGGTGAGCCAGTTCTGTCCCGACACTTTCTTCCACCACGAGGGCGTCGGCAGGAATCCCGTCGCCTCACCGGGAAGATCGATGCCGGTGGGCTTGCCGAGACCGAACGTCTGCCACCAGGAATGAAGCCGATCAATGCCAAGCCCGTTGATGCCGTAATCCACGGGATTATTGAGAAGCGGTGTCGTCGTGGCAGGCGATCCTCCGCCGACAATATAGAAATACACATCGGACGATTGCGCGAGCGCGTGGGCCATATCGATATAGCCGTGCCACTCCCAGTCGAGATATTTCGTGGGATGCGAAGGATCGTATTGATTCGGCACCATAAGGTACCCCGGAGAATAAAGCTCCCGCGACGGCGTGATCACGCCGTCTTTCAATGCCGCCACCGCGTCGAGCGGCTTGATCGTCGATCCGGGATTATATTGGCCGGCAATAATACGGTTGAACATCGGTTCCTCGGGCGATGTGAGAAGCCCCTGGATCGCCGCGGTGTTCGAAGCAGGATTGGAAAAAAGATTGTTGTCATATCCCGGAACATTCACGAGGGCGAGCACCTGCCCGTTCTGCGGATCAATGGCAAGACCGAGGCCGATCTGGCGGTGAAGAATGGCAAGCTCATTCGTAATGTCGTTATAGAGCGTAGTTTGGAGCCCTCCGTCGATCGTAAGCCTCACGGAGTTTCCGATGGTCGGCGCGGACTGCTGCTGCGTGCCAAGCACCTTTCCTTGAGCATTGCGGAATTGAATATCCACGCCGGGCTTTCCTTGAAGGGTAGAGTCGTAATATTCCTCGACCCCTGCCCTCCCCACAAGACCGTTCGGCGTGAGCGTCGGATTGCTCCGAAGGTCCGCGGCGGTCGGTTGACCAACGTAGCCTATCACGGACGCGAACACTTGCCCGTTGGGATATACGCGCGTAAAGTTGCTTCCGATGGTGACGGTCGGCAGTGAAAGCGCCTGAAGATTCACCAGCTGCGACTGCGTAAGATCGCTTGAAAGCACGATCGGCGTCGCGAAATCCTGGGCTTCGCTCGCAGTGATCTCCGACCATATCGTGCTCGATGAAAGACTGAGCACCCGGGCGACGTCATTGATCGTGCTCGTCTGTAACGACGGCTGAGAAATGAACGTACGGGCATTGAGGGTGGCGGTGAACACCGCGTTGTTCGTGACGAGCGGATTGCCTTCGCGATCGTAAATGATGCCACGCGGTGCGGGCACCTCCGTCGATTGCGACGCGTTGTCGGCCGCGCGCGCGGCATAGTAAGTCCCGTTGAAAAGATCGAGATAGGCAACCTTACCGAACACGGCCAGCACGACGGCGAGCGCCACAATGACAACCATACGGAACGGCCGGCTGCCGATCGGCACCTCCACCATATTGAGATCGCGACTCCAATCGTCGTGGAGCGAATCCTCGAAGGGAATGTCGTCCTGACGCTTCATGGAGCCGAGTATACCATAGAATATCCCCTTCCGCATCCCTAACGTTCCGCCGCACGAAGCATCGCAAACGCAAGTTCCCCGAACACAAGACTCCCTCCAATATCAAGCGCGATCAGGGGAAGCGCGCTCATGAACATATACGGAGCCATGATCGAATAGAAAAGAACTGACCCCAAAAAGATCGCCACGGGGATCCCCGCCCATGGCGTCAAAGTAAAGAACAATCTGAAGGCGTAGGCCGCGAAAGGGATTGCGGAGAACAGAAGGATCGCCGGTGATACCCACGGTTCCGCATTCAGAATGAACGCGGCGAAAAGAACGAATACGGCGAGCTGAGGCCACTCGAAAAAGAATGCCAGAACGACGAGTGCGGCGAGCACAAGATCAACGGTCACGCCGGCGGCACCAAGAGAGAACTGAACGAGCAGCGCAAGAAGCACCACAAGGAATCCCGCAATGAGGCGGTAGTTCATGGGATCAATGCGTCACGATAAGCACCGTTTCAATGCCGTTTATGTTGTAAGGAAATGAAATCGTGGCCTGCTGAAAGAGACGGTCGGGCGATGTGCTTGTCGCCTGCACGACGCCGATCGGAAGTCCGTACGGTATACCCTGTGCCGCACTCACGATCACGCTGCCCGTCGGAACCGTCGTGCCGGGCGTGATCGAGGCCACATACGGATACGATCCGCCGGTCAGCAATCCGTCGATGCCCGAAGAACCAATACGAACCGGGAGCCGGAACCGCTGGTCGAACACGGTCTCCACCGTGGCATCATGCGTCCATACATCGATCACCCGCCCTACGAGCATCCCCTGATACTCGACCGCGCTTCCCGTCGCCACGCCGTCGGCCGATCCGGCATTCACAAACAGTTCGTTCTTGAAGCCGAACGGATAGCGCGAATAGACCATAGCACGCACGAACCCCTGAGTGGACGTCGGGAGCGCCGCGGCAATACCCTGCAATTCGGCAAGCTGGGCCTTAAGCGCATCGTTCTCCGTAAGGAGCGCGGCCGCCCCCGAAGCATTCACGCCGGAGGCAACAGTGCCGGGAGCAACATCCGAAGGAGTGAGTAATGCACGGAGACGCCACCCCACCGAAGGGGCAAAGACGATGAGGACGACCAGAAGGACGATGAGCGTACCGAATATGAAAAGATTTGGCCTTCGGGTGGGCGTCATCCTAAAGATTGATCGCAAGTGGCTTCAGAGGATTGTCGAGGAGTTCGCGATGCGCATCGAAGTTATCCACCATCTGCCCCAGGCCGCGGGCCACGCACGTGAGCGGATCGTCGGCAACGGTGACCTTCACGCCGGTCTCCTTTTCGATAAGTTCGTCTAATCCGCGCAAAAGCGCGCCGCCGCCGCACATCACGATCCCCTGCCGCAAGACGTCGCCGGCAAGTTCGGGAGGGGTTTCTTCGATCACTTCTCGCACCGCATCCACGATCGCGCGGAGTGATTTTGCAAGCGCCATGCGCACGTGGTTGTTCTTCATCGCGATCTCGCGCGGAAGTCCGGTCTCGAAATCACGCCCCCTGATCGGTACTTCGATACGCTCATCGAGCGGCACCGCGGACCCCACGGCGATCTTCGCATACTCGGCCGTCGGTTCGCCGATCGCAAGATGGAACTCCTCGCGGACAAAATGGATGATCTCTTCATTGAAGCGATCCCCCGCGATCTTCAATGTACGCGACACAACGATCCCGCCGAGCGAAATGACGGCGACGTCCGTCGTGCCGCCGCCGATGTCGATGATAAGACTGGCCTCCGGCACGGTAATCGGAAGGCCAGCACCGAGCGCCGCCGCAATCGGTGATTCCACAAGATAGACCTTCGCGCATCCGGCGTTCAACGCGGCATCCTCCACGGACTTCCGCTCGACCTCGGTAAGGTTGTTCGGAATGGCGAGGAGCGCACGGCGGTAGGACATTACGGGATGCGCCGTCGGACGATTGAGGAGATGGCGGAGCATCTCTTCGGTCATTTCAAAATCCGAGATCACGCCGTTCACGAGCGGGCGGATGACGCTGATATGCGGCGGCACGCGGCCGAGCATTTTCTTCGCCTCCTCCCCCACCGCAAGCACATGGTTTGTCTTCGTGTTCACCGCAGCAACGGAGGGCTCATTGACCACGATGCCCCTTCCTTTCATGTAGATAAGCGAATTCGCCGTGCCAAGATCGATGCCGATGTCTTTGAATACGTTGCCGAAGAGTGCCATAGGATTGATTAATGAGTGGTAATGAGAGTGATTGCTTCTTCTACCGAAACCGTACGCGATTCCGAGTCTATACGGCGCTTGATCTCCACCGTGCCGGCGCCGGTCTTTGCGCCCGTCACAAGACGCCACGGAATGCCGATGAGGTCGGCGTCCGCGAACTTCTCGCCCGGAGTCGCTTCCCTATCGTCATAGAGTACTTTGACCCCCGCCTTTTGTAAAGTCGCGTATATGCCATCGCCATCGCCGCCGCGAAGCCCCAAAAGATGCGCATGGAACGGCGCGACGGCGGAAGGCCACGCGATCCCCTTCTCGTCGTGGTACTGCTCCACGATGACGCCCATGAGGCGGGAAATCCCGATACCATAGGAACCCATGACGACGTCGTGTGCCTCCCCTTTTTCGTCCGTGAACGCAAGGCCGAACGCCTTCGCATACTTCGTGCCAAGCGGGAAGATATTGCCCACTTCGACCGCCTTGATCTCCCGCACGGCGCCGCCGCACTTGGGGCACGCCCCTCCGTCCGCGGCCTTCGAGACCTCCTTGTTTTCCGCATATTCGCATTGCGTGCATACGTACACCGTGTCTTCGCCGACGGGTGATTCCACTTGGAACTCGTGCGTGTTGCTCACGGTGAACTCGCCTCCGGCGGCAAGCGTATAGTAGGCCTTCAGCCCGCATCGCGCGAACACGTTGGCATAGGCCTTCGCGACCCGATCGTAATAGCGATACAGATCGTCCTCGGACACGTGGAAACTGTAGAGGTCCTTCATGAGGAATTCCCGCCCCCGCAACAATCCGGACTTCGCCCTCGGCTCATGGCGGAACTTCGTTTGGATCTGATATGCCGCGAACGGAAGGTCCTTATAGGAATGGATGTATTTCGTGGCGATCTCGGCAAGGATCTCTTCGTGGGTCCAGCTGATATTCGCCGCAGGCTCCTTATCGTCGCCCGCGATCACCTTATAGACGACATCGACGTCCCAGCGCCCGGTGGCCTGCAGATAGTGTTTGTCATGGAGCGCGGACATGAGCATCTCCTGTCCGCCGATCGCATCCATCTCTTCCCGGGCGATCGCAGAGATGTTCTTGATCACCTGCCACCCGAGCGGCAGGAACGAATACACGCCCGCGGAATTTTTATAGATATAGCCGGCGCGCGTAAGGAGCTGCGCATTGAGCGCCACTTCGTCCTTCGGCGCGGATTTTTCGGTCTTTGTGAACAGATGGGATTGGCGCATATAGCGCCATGGTACCACAAAAAATGCGGCCTTCAAAGGGACCTCAGGCGATCACGCCGCCGCCGAGCATCTCTCCTTTGGGGGTATAGAACACCGCCGACTGCCCCTCGGCAATGAATTTCTGCGGCGCGGCAAACGTAAGCGCATAGACCCCGTCTTCTGCATTCGGCGCGGCGCGGCGCAGCGTCGCGCGCGCGAGCGGCTGACGATAGCGCACGCGCGCCATGACGGGCCCCTCGTACGCATCGCCGCGCACGAAGCTCACTTGCACGAGCCGTATGTCCTTTCGCGCAAGGGAAGGATCATCGGCGCCTTGTGCAACCGTGATCGTGTTCGTTGCGGGATCCTTCGCCGCCACATAGAACGGTTTGCGCGCCGCGGACGTCCCCGTGCCCGTTGCGCCCGTTTTCGGGAATACGAATTCCGCATCAAGGTGCCGCTGGCCGATCGTATAAAACTGGATGCCGCGATGGAGGCCTATCCGGGTGCCGTCCCCGGTCACGATCGCGCCCGGAGTTTCGGGAATATAGGCCTTCAAGAAATCCTCAATGGATACTTGCCCAAGGAAACATATTCCCTGGGAATCCTTCTTTTCGGCCGTAGGCAATCCGGCGCGGCGCGCGATCGCCCGCACTTCCGGCTTTTTGTATGCGCCGATAGGAAACAGGCAGTGGGCGAGCTGCCCCTGTCCAAGGGTCCACAGGAAATAGGACTGGTCCTTCTGGGGGTCGTGCGCCGCACGGAGCACGAAGCGCGCGCGCGCGCCGGCGCCGGTCTTCCCGATGCGCACGTAATGACCCGTCGCGACGAAATCGGCGCCCATCGCGCGCGCGCGTTCAAGGAACAGGCCGAATTTTATTTCGCGGTTGCACATCACATCCGGGTTCGGCGTGATCCCGCGGCGATACCCGTCGATCATATATTCAATGACCCTCGCACGATACTCCGCTTCGATGTCCCATACGTAGAACGGGATACCGATATGCTCCGCAACGCGACGCGCGTCCTCGGCATCGCGCTCCGCACATCCATCGACGTTATAGGAGCGCATGAACACGCCGATCACGCGATATCCGCGGCGCGCAAGCAAAAGTGCGGTCACGGAGCTATCGACCCCGCCCGACATACCCACTAATACCGTTTTGCGAATCCGTGCCATCATGCCCATCGTAGCATAGGTATAGTTCCCCAAAAAACGGGCCTCCGCATTTTGCGGGACCCGTGCGCGCGATCCATGGAAGATACTTATACGCGCTCCACGTACTCTCCCGTCTGCGTATTGATACGGATCATGTCGCCTTCGTTCACGAACAGCGGAACGTTGATCTTTGCACCCCCTTCAATGGTCACCTGCTTGTTGCCGCCCTGCGCGGTATTACCCTTGATCGCGGGGGGCGCCTCAGTGACCGTGAATTCCATTTTCACGGGAATCTCCACGTTGATCACCTTGCCCTGGAACCGCATCGTGGTCACCTTGGTGTTCGGCTTGAGGAAACGGCCCTGTTCCCCTACCACGTCCGCCGCGAGAGAAAAACGTTCTTTGGGGTTCCCATCCTCATGAAACCAATACTCTCCCTTGTTCACGTAGATGAAATTCGCGATCTTGCGCTCGATCTCCGCCTCTTCGAACGAATCGCTCGCCTGAAAGTTGCGATCGAGAAGCTTGCCGGTAATGAGGTTCCTGATCTTGGTCTGCACGACGGCCTTGCGCTGCTGCATCCGAAGGAAATGCATGTCGACGACTTCGTACGGCATGCCATCCATGACGAACAGTACGCCCTTGGTGAGATCGGTATAAGAAAGTGCCATAGCTGGATGAAAAAAAATTTATAATGCGTTCGTTCCCCCAATGATGCCGGACGCAGGATCGCTAATAATCGAGTGGCCTGCTGGCACCGTTCGCGCGAGGTTGGCGCATGCCTCCCTCCGGCTCCTCGATCTTGAGGTTCACGCGCGCGTTGCTCTTCACGCCCACGATCTTAAGGAGCGAGCGGATGGACTTTGCCGTGGCGCCCTGACGGCCCACCACCTGCCCCATATCCGCAGGATTCACCCGCAGGGTAAGAAGGACGCCCATCTCATCGACCTTCCGATCGACGCGCACGTCATCGGGATGGTCCACGAGCGACTTTATAAGATATTCAAGAAATTCTTGGTCGGCGGGCATGGGGGTGGTCACAGCGGTACGGCGATCCGTTCGTTACGTTCGTATATGGTATATGGTGCCCGAAAAACTCGGATGCGTCAACGCTGCGCTATTCCGCGGAGCTCGCCTCCTCGGGCGCCGATTCCTCGACTGCCGGCGATTCCGCAGGCGCCGATGCTTCCGGCGCAGCAGATTCCGCGACCGGAGCCACCTCCTTGACGACCGCTTTCGGCATCTTGACAGGCACCGCAGCGCCCTTGATGACGCCCTCTTTCACGAAAAGGTTATGCGCGGTGACCGTGGGCTTGGCGCCAACGTTCATCCAATGCTGAAGCCGATCCGTTTTGAGGATCGCCACTTTTGTGGAGGGATTATAGGAACCGAGGTCCTCTACCGGAGGAGCTGCCATTTTGGAGCGGCGCTCCGCAACCACCACCCGATAGCTCGGCTGATGCTTCTTTCCGATGCGTTGTAGCTTGATGGCCAACATGAGGAAGATTATATGCCAAAAGGCGCGCTGACGTCAAGCATGGGAGAACGCAATACCGCCACGTATGCTGCGATGTCTCACGCCCCATGGCTCTCTATGCCGAACGCCCCCGAAGGGGCGCTCGCGAAGGCTCAACCTAAGATCTCTGGCGTAAAGGCCAGGTGGGCGGACACAACTGCGGTCCACGGACTGCAGCGCTATCGTCCTCCCTCTTAATGATGTTTGATCCGAGATCTTAGGTCGAACCCGAATGTAGTATACACCCCCCACAGGGGCAACACCACTGCGCACGGGATCGCCCGCATACCCGCGCGGTGATTTACTCTCCAGCCGCCATCGGCTAGAATGGAAGGAATGACGCGCCGCGCGAGGAAGATGCTTTTCTATGGGCTTTTTGCCCTTTTTTTGGTAGGGGGAACGGGCACCGTCCTTTATGCCCAGGGATGGCGCATCGATCTCGCCACGTTCACGACAGAAAAGGTAGGTGCCATTTTCGTGGAATCCTATCCGAGTGCCGCGACAATAACACTCGATGGCAAGCCGGTCGAGAATACCACCGGCTTTCTGAATCCGGGAACGCTCATCTCGAACCTCTTCCCCAAAGACTATACCCTCTCGCTTTCCGCGCCGGGATACCGGCCATGGGCGGAAGAAGCGACCGTGCATCCGACGCTCGTCACGGAAATGAAGTATGCGGTACTCGTGCCCGCAAATGCATCGAGCGCCTCTCCCGCGACCAACGTCACGGACTTCTTCGAGACGAATGGCGGTCATGTCGTGACGCAGGATGCCGCAGGCCTCATCGCCACGCCACGCCAGGCCGTCGCCGGCGGAGCGACGAACGCCACCACGAGCACCGTGATCGCTCACGGCGCCATCGTAAGCCATGGCACGGACTTTACGACGTTCGTCGTCCGCACACCTTCCGGCTCCTTTATGGCCTACGACCCCACCTCGCCCCAGGGATCGACGCCGATGAATCTTTCCTCGCTGCTCCTCAGCGCATCCGTGCCGGCGCGAAGCATCACGGCGATCACGGTGGACCCCTACGACAGCACGCAGATATTCGTGGAAACGCCTTCCCGCTATTACACGATCGATCTTTCCTCCGGCACAGTGACGCCGCTCGCCGTCGCGCCTGCGCACCAGACCCTCGAGAAGCCGCTCGCCATATCGTCCTCATGGCTCGCATGGACAGAATATAATACCGCATCAAACATCTCACGCATCGTCGTCTATGATCCGTTCGCGAAGAACGTGATCGATCAGACGTTCACCCTTCCGGGAACCGTGGCATCGCTCAAATGGATCAGGGGGACCGTGCTCGGCGTGCTCGGAACGGACGGCACGCTCTATCGATACGACGTCACCGCCCAAACCTCCACAAATATGGCGACGGACGCACAGGCATTCTACCCCACATCCGACGGGTCCACGGTCGCAGTCCTCGAAAAAAACAGCGTGGAAATCATGTCGCTCACCGTTCCTGCATCCGAAGGAGGGTATTATCGTTTCAATCTTCCCGATATGGCCGACATTCGGTCGCTCGCATGGTACCACGACGATACGCACCTCTTCGTCGTCTATCCTACGCACGTAAACTTTCTCGATCTCGCCGATCTTTCCCTGCATAATTTCGTGTCCGTAGCACCCATCGCAACGGACACGACGCCCTATTACGACGCGCAGAAGAACGTGCTCTACCTGATCAGCCCCGAAGGGACGCTTGTCCAGTTCGCGTTCCCCAATTAGAAATCCCCGCCCCCGGGAGGAAATGCCGAGCGGGTCAGCGGGAACAAAGGAGGACCACGGAGGTCCTTGGGATCATTCCTTCATGATGCGATCTCCCCAAAGCACGTAGGTCGAAGTGGACCTCGGCTGGCCCGCGATCTGCATATCCATCGTAAGCACGCCGCCCATGATGGAATGGGAATAGACCGTCGTGGACGCGCCGAGTGGAAGGTCGGCAATATTGAACATGACGCCGTTCTGATTGAGGAACATGGCAAGGTACGGCATGGGCTTGCTTCCGGCATTCGAAAGATCGACGATCCCCGCAGCATCATCGAGCCCATCACCGTTCAGATCCCCGAAGGAGACCGTGGATTGCACAAGCGTGGCGAATGGACCTTCGTGGAGGTACGCGCCTCCGGGACTCAGATATGCGGCCTGCATGAGATCCTCGATGGTCGGCCATATATCCGTATTGTGAGGAACCGTAAACCCGATGGGAGCCGCGGCCTGCGCGGCAAGCTGCACCGATCGATTCGCAACGCCCACAATGGCAAGGGTCGAGGAAGGCGAAAGCGCCGGGGTCTGCTGGGTGCGGAGGAGAAGCGCCGTGGCGAGATTGAGGAGAAGTACGATCGTGGAAGTGGCCATGTCGGGTATGGATGAAAGATGATGTGACTAGAATATCACCGAACGGGGCGACGGACAACCGTCGAACGTGCATCGCACTCGATGCCGTCATTTCTTCCTCTATGAGCGTCACCCATGGCGTGGCGCCGCGCGCGAACGAGAAGTTCCCTTTGCACCTCGCGCGCGCGGATATTACTGACCGACGGAAGCACGATCTTGTTGTGCGTCTCGTGCTGGCCGCCGGTGAGGAGGATCACGATGCTCGCCGCGCCGTTCATGCGATCGATGATGCCCCGCTCGATGTTCACATTCTGGATCTGATGATACAGCGTGGCATTTTCGGTCCGCGTCACATACCCCTTAGTGACCACGAACGCCTCCTCGGTGAACGCATAGGTGTAGCCGCGATATTCAAGCCATGTGCGGAGCAGCACGAGCACAAGGTAGGCCCCGGCAATGAGCGCAAGGATCTCGACGGCATACGGGACCCATATCGCATAGATCGTCACAGGAGAGGGCGGGAGCCACTTTATTTCCGCGAACCATGCCGCAAGGGCAAGCACCACGAGGAACAGTGCCATCTTGCTCCTTCGCGCAAAAAAGAGGAGAAAGGCGCGATGACCGAGCCGATGGACGCGGTACGATTCCTTCATGAATCCATTATAGCAATTTCACACGTCGGAATCACAAAAAAAGCGGCCTCCTTACAATAGCTAAGGTTGCCGCTCCGATGATCTCATATGCGATCGACGCCGCGGTCACCGACAACGGCACCGTTGGTACGAGCGCCAAGGTCCTCCGCCGCGCGCGCATTGATATCGGCCTGTTCCCGCGCAAAGATCGCCTCGCAGAACGCGCATGCGCTCCGCCACGGTCCAGGATGTTCATGTCCATGCGGACACGAAGTATCGAGGCCCGCCGAACGCCTGGCATCGAAGGGCCATCCCGTCAACAATCCGTAATACATAACGGCTCCCTTCCCCACCGCCGCCGTACCATGCGGTGAATACTTCCTTTAGTATAACGCATCGTCATCCGAAGAGAAAAATCGATGGCGCGATCGAACAAAAGGAGCGGCCCCGAGGGGCCGCTCCTTTTCTACATACAAAAGCATCGCACCACCAAATTTATGGCGTGCTAATGTTCGTAAGGTTCCAACCGACGCTCGTCGTGGATCCGGAAGACTTCGTCGCGAGATTCCAGGACGCCGAGGTGCCCGCGCTCGTCTTCACGGAAATTCCCGTAAAGTTCATGGATACGGAATCTACGGGAACTCCTCCATCACCCGCAGAAGACCCCGCCATCTGATACGATACGAGGAGCGGCTGATCGAGGTCGATGACAATGGGAGAAGCGCCATTATCGCTCACCGTAAGGGTCGCCGAAGTGAACTTAGTCCCTTCTGCGGCGGCAAGCATAAGTCCGGGAGACACCGCGCCCGAATCCGCAGTGAAGGAAAGGTTCGTGAATGTCGGGGCTGAAGCTTCCCGGCTGCTCCCGCTCGGACTATTCGTCTGCGTCGACACTCCCCACTGCCATGAACGAAGCGCAATGGTCTTCGTCACGCCGCCCTCGGTAAGCGACAATGTGTAGTGCACATTGCCTCGGCCCGCGAAGATCCCCGAAATCTGCCCGCCGAATAAGGGGCGGCCATTGGCCGCGAAGGCCGATACGGCGAATACCCCGCCTACGACGGCACAGCCCGCCACGACCATCGCTATAGCTTTTTTGGACATAGCATACTCTAGTAAAAATTTGGGATCATCGACCTTTGGTACCTTTTATGTAACCACGAGGTGGTATCTATGGTCAACCAGGAAGGCCGAAACGGCCTCTTTAGCGGTTCACGGTGGACATATCCGGATAGCGGTCCCCCGATGCCGCGCCTGGCGGCATTGCGGCATCGAGCCGGGCGAGGTCCGCATCGGTGAGCACGATATCGGCCGCCGCAACGTTTTCACGGAGATACGATTCGTGCTTCGTCCCCGGAATGGGCACAAGATCTTCCCGCATCGCAAGCACCCACGCGAGCGCGAGCTGTCCCGGCGTCACGCCCTTTTCCTTGGCGATCTCCTCCACGTTGCGCGCAAGCGCAAGGTTCTTCGCGAAATGCTCCCCTTGGAACCGCGGATTGCGCCGGCGAAAATCTCCTTCCGGAACGTCGTCCGGCTTCGTGAAGCGTCCCGTAAGGAATCCCCGCCCGAGCGGACTATAGGCGACGAATCCGATACCGAGCTCTTTTGTCGTCCGGAAGATCTCGCCCTCCGGCTCGCGCGACCACAGGGAATATTCCGTCTGGAGCGCGGCGATCGGATGGACCTTATGCGCGCGCCGGATCGTCTCGGGCGCCGCTTCCGACATTCCGAGGAATCTCACTTTGCCCGCGGTCACGAGTTCCGCCATGGCGCCGATCGTTTCTTCGATCGGCACGGTCGTATCGACGCGATGCTGATAATAGAGATCGATATGGTCCACCCCGAGCCGCCGCAAACTGTCATCGCATGATTTCCGGACGTATGCGGCGCTCCCTTTTACCCCAAGGAACTCCCCCTGCGGTCCGCGGGCATTGCCGAATTTCGTCGCGAGCACGACCCTGTCACGCCGGTCTTTGATCGCCTTTCCCACGAGCATCTCGTTCGTGAACGGCCCGTACATATCGGCGGTATCGAGCATCGTGACGCCGAAATCGAGCGCGGCATGGATCACGCGGATCGATTCCGCCTCATCTCCCGGCCCATAGAATTCGCTCATCCCCATACACCCAAGCCCTATCTCCCCGACCGTCAACCCGCCTCCAAGCGTTCGTGTGTTCATGAAACAATGATACCGCACCTTACATGACGCAAGAAGACCCCGCCATCGAGGCAGGGTCTTCATCGCACACGCAATGCACAAGGATACGACGGAGGTGCGCTTATGCACCCGTCTGCACCGTACCGGTAGCCGACACGCTCGCTCCCGAAGAAAGATCTTCCTGGAGCGCTGCGGTGACCGCATTCAGGACTTCCGCAAGATGCTGGAGCGCCACGGAAGTCGTCGATGTGGCATATGCCGCAACGGCCGCCCCTCCCGTGGAGGATGCGGATGCCTGGGCCGCGATCTGGGCCCCTATGGATGCCGCGGCATTCGCGACCGACGATCGCACATTTGCGGCGGTCGTGGAATAGAGGAACGCGTACCAGGGAAGATGCACCTGCGCGGTACCGCTCGCGTTCACATCAAGCTGCGCGGGAAGCGCCATCGGGAATATGCCGAAGAGCTTCGCCGGCTGGGAATAGGCGACCGCCGCCGCATTATCGCTCGTGAAGGCGATATGCCGTACCGCGGGACGCGCGGCAACGACAAGATTGCCGTAGGTCTCGAGATCCGCGCTATCCTTGATCATGCCAAGGGCATTCCCGTGGAGTTCCACGATATCGCGCACGGACGAACTGGTGAGCGTACCCGATGCCACCGCAAGGCGAAGATCGAGGACCGCACCGATCGAACGCGCCCGCGCGGAAGCGGAAGATGAGGCCGCCGCACCCGAATCCCCCGCGTGGCTTGTGGTGATGCTCGCGCCGACCCGCGCCCCCGGCAATCCCGAAAGCGACCCGCGTGCGGTACCGCTCGCCGCCGCCGTAATGCCGAGCGATCCCTCTGCGGCATTGGCCGTCGCCACCCCCGCCTTCACCGATGCACCGGCACCGATGCCCGTACCGGCGGCATATACGGGCGCGAACCCCATACTTGCCCCCGCGAACACTGCTATCGATACTATGCCAAAAAAGCTGTGTTTCATGGAAAAATAGTTATTATGCTATGGTTCGACCTTATTACCCATTAGTATACCAAAATCGCCTCCCGCGAGACGAATAACGGTGGTACCCGCTCTTTCGACCACGGACCTATCCAAGGACGCCCAGATCTTTATAATTGACGCCTATATAAGGGGTATTCGCAGGGAGGCCGATCCCGCGAAGCCCCGGAGCGACATGGAGCGCCTGCAGAAGTTCCCCATAATCAAATACCGCTGCCGAAGGACTTGCCGCCGGGAAGACAATGCCCGCCGCAAGAATGTTCGTGCCGACAGGGAACGTGCTCGCCGCGAAGTCCTTGGTATCGCCCGTAGGCACCACGACCCCCACAAGCGCAAGACCTCCGCTGTCCCGCACCACGAAATAGTAGGGCGTCTGCGATACGGTGGCGGGATCGGGGATCACCTGGGTGATCGTCCCCTTCACCGCGAACGAACCGGGGGACGTGAGCCCGGTCATCGGGATAAGCGCATACTGCGTGCCCCGCGCAACGACCGTCGTTCCCCGCAGCGACATCGTGCCTCCCGGTGTGGTCACCGTGATGGCCGCCGCTCGTGGCGCAGTACTCACGGCCTGCGCGCCCTTTGCCGAAGATCCATGGCCCAGAAGATGCGTGAGGGCGGCCACGAGCACGAAAAACAGCACCACGCCGCCGATGCCGATCACTATCCCGCTGATATTCTTTCGTCGTCTGCGCATAGATCGATATATTATATTAGTAAGAATAGAACAAAAGCAGCTCGATTCCCAGAGCTGCTTTTGCGCACCGTCCATACGGCATGGATCAATCCAATGTCACATTGTCGCTTATAAGCACCGTACCGGCC
>JAKABL010000061.1 GCA_021801885.1 bacterium | reverse complement strand
TATGCCGGAGTTCGCGCCGCAGGAGGGTGCGCGTGACGTGGTGTCGGTCCTTGTGGACGCTGCCCTCGTCGCATCGAAGTCGGAGGCCCGCCGCGCCATAGAACAGGGCGGCGTGAAGATCGACGGCAATGTCGTGACGGATCCCAAGGCGGAGGTGCCGAAGGGAGGGGTGCTCCAGAAGGGGAAGGTGAAGTTTGTGAGGGTCGTCTAAACGCCGTAGGCGTCAGGCGCGTATCCGCGCAAGGAGATCCTCGTAATCCTTCGTGGTGATATGCCAATCTCCCGGCTCGAGGGGACGATTGAGGTCGTAGAGGACGAGAAACACGGCATAGGCGAGCGATGCGATGCTTATCGTAAAAAGATATGCAAGCCATTCTTCCCGGACCCCGATGAACATCGAGAGGAATATGAGAAGGAACGCTGCAAAGCTCAGCGTATAGTTGAGGAGATTCGGAATGTGCTCGGCGCTGTGGAGAAGGCGGCGCGAGCGCGCGTCCATGATGCGGGAAAGGAGCGCGAAGGATACCGTGGCAAACTGGGGTGCGGTAGAGGACATTGCATAGATGGCGGAGGTAAGGCTGTTGAAGATGTCTTCGATCTCGGGACTGCGTTCGCCCCGTTCGCTGAACGTCCACCCCTCTTTGACGAGGGCGCGGAGATAATCCGCGATGTCTTCGCGGACCGCGCGGCGCACGGCAGCGGGGAAGTTATTCGCCCAGAGATGGAGTTTCTCGAGCCCTTCCGCCTCCCCCTTTACGGCGTCCACGAGCGCGTTCCATTGGGACCATTCCTGCTGTATGGCGAATGCGGCAAGAAGGCCGAAAATGATGCCGATGGCCCCAAAGAGGGCTTCCACGCCCGTGGAGTTTTGGACGAGCACCCGCGTATTGTAGAATGCACTCGTGCGGATGAAATAAAAGACCGCGGAAAACACGATCGCGAAGGGGATGAGGCGTTTGATCAATTTCATGATATCATCATTATATAGCTTCTGAGGGACGCTTTCACATTCACTTTATATTACTCATTTCATATGGAACACGCTGCAGCATCACATGATCAGGGAACGGGCTTCTATGGCCTAGGCATTGCCCCTAATATCCTCGAAATCCTCAAAAAGGCGGGTTTCAAGGTCCCGACGCCCATCCAGGCAAAGGCTATTCCCGCGGGACTCGAGGGAAAGGACGTGATGGGCCTTGCGCAAACGGGCACGGGCAAGACGCTCGCATTCGGTGTGCCGATGATCCAAGCCTGCCTTTCGGGCGCGCAGGGCCTCGTCATTCTTCCCACGCGCGAGCTCGCGTTGCAGGTGCAGGAAACCTTCGACACCGTAGGGGGTCCGCTCGGCATACGTACCGCGCTCCTCATTGGCGGCGCGTCAATGGATCGGCAGCGCGAGCAGCTCAAAAAGGGCCCCTCCGTCGTGATCGGCACGCCGGGGCGCATCATTGATCATCTTGAACATCGCACGATTTCCCTCAAGAAGGTGTCGATCCTCGTGCTCGATGAAGCCGACCGCATGCTCGATATGGGGTTCGCACCCCAGCTTCGGAGGATCCTCAGTGAAATACCGCCGGCGGACAAGCGCCAGACGATGCTCTTTTCGGCGACGATGCCGAGCGATATCGTATCGCTCGCGCAGTCCTATATGAAGCTGCCGATCCGCATCGAGATCGCGCCGCCCGGTACGGCGAGCGCCAAGATCACCCAGGAGGTATTCTTCATTGGGAAGGATGATAAGCCGCGGCTTCTGGAGCGCGTTCTTGGCGAATACCGCGGCTCGGTGCTCGTCTTTACCCGCACCAAGTTCGGCGCCAAACGCGTCACATCGCTCGTGCGGCATCTCGGGCACACTGCTGCGGAGATCCATTCGAACCGATCGCTCAATCAGCGCCGCGAAGCGCTCGAAGGATTCAAAAATGGGAGGTATCGCGTGCTTGTGGCGACCGATATTGCGGCGCGCGGCATCGACGTGAAGGGAATCGAGCTTGTCGTGAATTATGACCTTCCTTCGACTCCGGAGGATTACGTCCACCGGATCGGCCGCACCGCGCGCGCGGGCGCTGCAGGACATGCCATTTCGTTCGCCATGCCCCAGGAGCGCCGTGACGTGAACGATATCGAGCGCGTGATGCGCATTGCGCTGCCGCAATCGAAGGTTCCGGAGCTTCCTCCCGCACGCCGCATGCCTCTCCCTCCGCGGGCGGGCGGGCGGCCGACGCCGCATCGCGAGGGTGCGCGAAGGCCGCGCGGCGCGGCGCACGGGGGTCCGTCCCGCCGCCGCGATCATGGTGCGCGCAGGAGCCGTTAATCGCAAAGGTCCGCACATAGAAAATTATTATCAACCGTTATCCTATGGATGGAAATGACGAAGATGGCCATTCCTATTAAAGAGGGCATGCCGGCACCCGATGTGACGCTGGCCGATCAGGATGGCACGCTGCGTACCTTGTCCGGATACCGCGGCGCGTGGGTGCTGCTCTATTTTTATCCCAAAAACGATACGCCGGGATGCACCAAGGAGGCGTGCATGATCCGCGATGCATTCCCCGATTTCGGCGCGCTCGGCATCACGGTGCTCGGCGTGAGCACGGATTCGGTGGAGAGCCATCGAAGATTCGCGGAAAAGCACGATCTTCCGTTCACGCTCCTCGCCGATCCCGACCGCACGGCGGTCAGCGCGTACGGCGTGTGGGGGAAGAAGAAGTTCATGGGCCGCGACTACGAAGGGACGCTCCGCACATCGTTCCTGATCGATCCTCGCGGTATCGTGGCAAAGGTGTATGAGCACGTGAAGCCCGAAGCGCATGCGGGAGAGGTGCTCGCGGACCTCGCCGCACTCAAAGAAAAGGCCGCGTCATCGTAAGTGCGCGGCATGCGGTAATGCGTTCGCTGATCAGCAAGTATCGTCAATAACCACAATTTTACTATTACCATGAAAAAAACGCATTGGATCATTATTATCATCGCCGCACTTATCGTTGCGGCGATCGCGTACGTTGTGGGAATGAGCCACAAGGCGGTCGCTCCCTCGGCGCCCTCCGTCGCATCGTCATCAGCCACGGCGACATCATCAACCTCGACGTCCCCGGCAACCTCGTCCGCCCCCTCGAGCGCCGCGCCCGTCGTGCAGTCGGCATATTTCAGCGAACGCACCAGTACGGTGCTCGGAACCTACCTCACCGATAATCATGGTATGACCCTCTATACCTTTACGCACGATACGGCGGGTACGAGCAATTGCACCGGCGTTTGTCTCACGCGGT
>JAKABL010000060.1 GCA_021801885.1 bacterium | reverse complement strand
GGGTATATTTGGACATGCGTGCCATATGCTCCGCGGCCAGGACTCGAACCTGGAACCCTCTCGTTAACAGCGAGACGCTCTACCATTGAGCTACCGCGGAATACGGATACTATAGTAGCAAATGCCGCAAAGAGTTTCAATATTGCGCCGCCCCCTCGAAGCCATGGCGGAACACCTGAAAATGCGGTACACTGAAAGTATCCTCTTTCGACCCTCTTCGTTATAGAATATAGACAAGCATCATCGTACTATGTATACGAAAAAGACCCTTATCGGCCTCATCACGGCCGTCGTTGCGGTCACGACCGCCTCTTCCGGGCTCGCGTGGCAGGCGCTCACGGCCGTAGCCCAAACGACCGCAAATGCGGGGGCCTCTACGAGCACCGCGCAGGCCACAAGCACCGCGGTGCTCCAGTCGCAGATCAATGCGAACGACGCGGCGATTGCGCAACTCAACCAGGAAATCGCGACGTACCAACAGCAGATCCAGCAGGCAGGCGCGGACAAGAAAACGCTCCAGGCCGCCATCAACACGCTGGACCTCAGAAAGCGGGAGATCGAAGCGCAGGTCGCGGTCACCGAACGGCAGATCACCACCACCCAGTTGCAGATCCAGCAGCTCGGAGGGCAAATCAATCAAACGCAAGCGACCATCGCGAACGACCAAGCGGCGCTCGCGCAGTACCTCGTGAATCTCCAAAAGGACGAAAGTCAGCCGCTTTTCATGCAGGTGCTTTCTTCGAACGACCTCTCGGCAGCCTGGAGCGACGTGAATGCCACGCTCCAGATGCAGGAAGCGGTATCGAATGCGATGCAGACGCTCAAGAATCAGGAAACGGCGTTGGCCGATTCGAAAAATCAATCCCAACAGAAGCAACAGACGCTTTCCGCACAGCAACAGACGCTCACATCGCAGCAGATGAACCTCACGCAGACCGTGCAGGCGAAAAGCCAACTGCTCGTTCAGACGAACGCCAAGGAAGCGAACTACGAGAAACTCCTCGCCGCGGCAGAGGCCGAACTCAACAGCTTCACCGCATTCACCAAAAATGCCGGCGGTTCCAAGTTGCTCGGCAATCAGACGGTATGCGATTCCTGGGGCTGCTACTACAGCCAGCGTGACAGTGCCTGGGGCAACGATTCATTGAACGGCACGAAATATACGCTCGCGAGCGCAGGCTGCCTTATTACGGCCATGGCGATGGTGATGACGCACTACGGCTACCGCAATGTGACGCCGGTCACTATCAATTCCAATCCCGCGAACTTTGCCGCATATTATCCGGCATATCTCCTCTTCACCATCAATGTCGACGGCGTAAGCGCCACGCGCAAGGCCGCCACGATCGACGCCACCCTCGCAAGCGGCAACCCGGTCATCGTCGGCCTCCATGCCTACGGCGGTACGCACTTCGTGGTCCTTGTGAGCGGCAGAAACGGTAATTATATTATGAAGGATCCTTATGTTACGAATGGCAACGATGTTCCTTTTGCCGATCACTACAGCATGCGCGATATCTATAGTGTGGAACGGGTGGTGGTCAGCTGATATTGAAGCGCGCGCGAAGATAGCGTACCATACGGAACTATGCAATCTATCATGAAGGACGGCGGAGGGAACACCACGGAATTCCTCTATCGATGGCGGAAAGGAGGTTCTCCCGAAACGCTTCGCGAGAGGTTTGCGACGGGCGTATCGCTCCACAGCCATACCTGGCATTCTCATGAGAGCCTTGCGTTCCTCCCGAATGCGATACAAAAACTTTATTTTCTTCCGGTGCTTCTCCGCTGGGCGGAAGGACGCTACCGAAGGGTCTGGAAAGGCGATTTTGATTATTCCGAAGGTTACTGGACCTCGCCGGTGCCTCCCGTCGCGGCCCGCGCCATCGAAGCGGGGCAGATAGAGGACCTCGGCCTCGCGGCGTTCGTATCGCTTACGGACCACGACTCGATCGCCGCACACGCTGCGGCGCCCGAACTGAAGGATGATCCTCTCTCGCTCGAGTGGACCGCACCCTACAAGCAGGCCGTATTCCATATCGGCATCCATAATCTTCCCTCAAAGGATGCGGAACGGGCACGTGTAACGATGCATGCCTATACCGAGGACCGATCGAGACACGACGGCGATGGGCTCGGCACTATCTTAAGGGAGATCGCCGCGCTTCCGGGCACGCTCATCGTATTCAACCATCCCCTCTCCGACCAGGGGCGCATCGGGTTTGAGATCCACGAATCGCGCGTCCGGGAATTCCTCACGAAACACCGCAAAACGCTCCATGCGCTCGAAGCGAACGCGCTTCAGCCATGGGATATGAACCGTCGCGTGGCGGCGATGGCGGCCCAGGCAGACCTTCCCGTCGTCGCAGGTGGCGACCGGCATGGGTTCGAACCGAACGGGGCCGTCAATCTCACGAATGCCACTTCATTCGAGGAATTCGCTCACGAAATCCGCGATGAGAAGCGGAGTACGGTACTCTTCATGCCCCAGACGCAACGATCGCTCGCCCTGCGCTATGCGGAAAATGTGAAAGTGGTGATGAGCGAATACCCCGAACTTACCGGGCGATGGTCCTGGTACGATCGCGTATTCTATCGCTGTCCGGACGGTATCACGCGCTCCTTCTCCGAGATGATCGGACGCCATGCGGCGCTCGACGCTATGGACTTCGCCATGGGCGCCCTCGGTATGGCAACACTCGCCCTGCGCCCCATTACACCCATCTTCAGAGAGGGCAATCGCGCGATCGATGCGTAAGTTTTCCCTGCCTGATGCGCTGATCGCCACACGCCCTGCGGTCCCGCGCGATGCCGCGCGCCTCTTCGTCTACGATACCGCGAACAACACGGTCACCTACTCTACATTCTCCCGCCTGGCCGATCATCTTCCCCCGCACAGCCTCCTCGTGTTCAATGACACCAAAGTGGTCCCCGCACGGGCCGCGCTCCGCAAAGAAACCGGAGGCAAGGTCGAGATCCTCTTCCTCGTGAACGAATGGGTGGGCCGGGGTCCCATCCCCGCGCTTGCGGACAGGAAAATCACCGTGGGTGCGGCACTGTCGTTTTCCGGGACACGACCGAGATCGCACGCACATGCGGATCCGGCGGATCAAGGTGATTTCACCGTAGTGCGCCAGAAGGAAAATCTGTTCTTTCTGCGTCCGCACTTTCCTCCCTCGCAGCTCCTCGCCCGCCTCGAAAAGGAAGGGATCACCCCCATTCCCAAATACATCAAAGGCACGCCGCTCGGCGAGCGGGCGCTCCGGACGCAGTACCAGGCCGTGTTCGGCACGCGTCCCGCATCGGTCGCGGCGCCGACCGCATCGCTCCATTTCACCGAACGCCTCCTCAAACGACTCGATGCGCGCGGTTTTCCCAAAACGTTCGTCACCCTCCACGTCGGCATGGGAACGTTTGCTCCGGTAAACGAAGA
>JAKABL010000009.1 GCA_021801885.1 bacterium | reverse complement strand
AAATTATCAGATACAATGGATATATAAGGTTTTTAAAAAGTTTTCCCCAGAGTCCACAGGACTAATAACAATATCAGTAAAAAGTATTTAATATATTCTTATATAATTAAGAGACTATGAAGTTTGTTGCGTTGCGATCGAATATAAAAGAAGCTATCAATGCCGTAGAGAAAGCGGTGACTGATACCGCGAACCTCCCTATTCTCAGAAATATTCTTATTGAAGCAAAAGATGGGGTGATTACATTTACCGCCACAAACCTTGAGATTGCGATATGTCGTAAGGTGGTAGGGAAAGTGATCGAGGAGGGGAGGATCGCGCCGCCTCTCACTCTCATCTCCAGCCTTATTACGAATATTCAGAGTGATAGGCTGAATTTTGAGGCGAAAGGGGATAATCTTGAAGTGACGACCGATAACTATAGTGCGGTAATAAATGGCCTTCCTGCCGATGATTTTCCTATTACCCCTTCCGTGGGGGATGGAGAAAAATATATCACCATTAAAGGAGCGATCCTCAAGGAAGCGATCCAGCAGGTTTCGGTAGCTTCCCAATTTTCCGATCTAAGGCCCGAGCTTAATACTGTTCTCTGTAATTTTTCTCTCGAAAATATCGTATTGGCGGCAACGGATGGATTTCGTCTTTCAGAAAAAACACTCCCGTCGAATTTCTTTATTTCAAAAGAGAAAGAACCCTTTAAAATACTCATTCCCCTTCGCGCCGCTTTAGAGATTGCGCGTGTTATTAATGATGAAGAAGAGGTTTTACTATTTCACGATGAAAATCAGATCCTTGTGCGCACAGAGACTATACAAATCATTTCAAGACTTATAGAGGGTAATTTTCCTGATTATTCGGGGATTATTCCCAAAGAGTTTAGTGCTGAAGTTGTGGTGAATAGAGATGAGTTTACTTCCGCAATACGACTTGCGGGTGTATTTGGGCAGAAAAACGGAGAAGTGAGGATGAGGGTGCATCCAAATAAAAAAGCAGTGGAAATTGCATCGGCCGATCAAGCGCTTGGAGAGAATATGCATACACTCCCTGCAAAGGTAAAAGGAGAGATAGGTGATACATTCTTTAATTGGCGATATCTCGGGGATGCGATGAAGGGGATAAAGAGTGAAGAAGTGTTTTTGGGGCTCCAAGAAGAAGCAGGGCCGGCTCTTATTAGGGCAGCTGTGGATAATTCGTATTTCTATATCCTAAAACCAATCCTTAAAACATAATCCTTAGAAGTTTTCACAAAAAAACCACCAAACGGTGGTTTTTTTGTGACATTCCTTAAAAAGTAATAGGTGATAGTGCGGTGGTGGTTGTAGGGGGAGTAGGGGTCCATCCTGGATGATGTTGTGCCCACCAATTTTGAACACCAATCTCCCAGTTGTGGAATTGAGGGTCGTTTGAGGGATTTGTCGGCGCGGGGCCTGTAGGATTGGCTTTATTAATGAAGTAAAGGATGGTGTGGGGATTGCCGTGAGGGCCGAAGTAATTACCACCAAGAGTGGGATTCGCGGGGGTAACAGGGTTTGGTTGGGGAAATGTTTCATTAGGAACCTGAGGAAGGGCGGCGGTCATGAATTGGCTCCACATAGGGACTGCAGCAAGGATACTCGATCCTTGTGCGTGCATTGGGGCATTATTGTTGTTACCCGCCCACACGCCCACCACGAGTGATGGGGTGTATCCCATAGACCATGCGTCGCGATAGTCGTTCGAAGTTCCTGTTTTAAGGGCCACATCATATCCCGGGAATACCGTTTCGTGATAACTGGCCCTAAAGAGAGGTTCGCGCGCAGCGCCATCAGAGAGAATATTATTGATTTCACGAACAGCCTGCGGGTCTGCAACTTGGGTCGCTTGGTCGTGATACGACTCAAGCATATTTCCATTCGCATCCTGGACGGAAAGAATCATTGTTTGCTGATGTTTTACACCGTCTGCCGCAAGCACCGAATATGCTTCTGTAAGGTCGATCAAATGGACCGCGCCACCACCCAACACCAATGAAAGGCCGTATTGAGAGGGATTGCCAAGGGTAGTGATACCAAAATTCTCTATAGTGGTGATTGCATTTGTTTCTCCGACGAGGTAAAGCATTTTTACCGCAGGCACATTGATGGACTGTGCAAGAGCATCCCGTATGGTCACGGGACCAGCGAACGTTCCCTCGAAGTCGACCGGGTGGAAGCACGCAGGGTTTTTGGCGGCGAAATCAGGGACTGCGGGGCACGAAGGATTAGTGCTGAATTCTGTGGGAGCGTCGAAAAGGACGGTGTTGGGCGTATACCCCATATTAAATGCGGTAAGGTATACAAAAGGCTTTAATGTTGATCCTGGTTGACGGAGTCCTTCCGTCGCCACATCATAATTACCATCATTCTGGGTGTCGAAATAATTTGCTCCACCAACAAGAGCGAGTATTTGCCCTGTTTGTGGATCTTGTGCCACAAGCGCGCCATTAGTCGATCCATAGAGCGCTTTGTCGCGTGCGACACCGGCGGTCACTGCCTGTTCCGCATCCTGCTGGAGGTTCCAATTAAGCGTAGTGATCACCTTAAGGCCGCCGTTGTCAACGAGATTTTCGCCATACTTCTGGATAAGATACTGCATCACCGCCTCCACAAAATAAGGAGCCTTAATACCGGTGCCACTGTCCGATTGCGGGAGGAACGTCACCTTATAATTAAGTGCGCTATTAAGCTGTGATTGGGTGATCTTCCCTGTTTTATACATATCCTGAAGTACGAGGCGCTGGCGGGCGATAAGCGCATCAACATGACTTCCCCAAGGAGAATAGTACGATGGAGCCTGGGGAAGCGAGGCAAGTATTGCGGATTGGGCAAGGTTTATCTGGCTTACCGGAACGCCAAAATAATCAAGACTTGCTTCTTGTACGCCGGAAATATTCGGCCCATAAGGAGCCTCATTCAAATACATGCCCAAAATTTGATCTTTGGAATAGTATTTATTGAGTTTAATAGCAAGAATAAGCTCCTTGATCTTGCGGGAGAGTGTTTTGTGAAGCGTGAGGAACGCAGTGCGGGCAAGCTGCTGGGTCAGCGTGGACCCGCCTTCTACAATACGACCATGGATAAGGTCTGCCCATGCGGCGCGAATGATAGCCTTTACGTCGAACGCCGGCTCATTATAGAAATTCTGATCTTCGATCGCGACCGTCGCCTCTTTCATGGACTGGGGGATTTCGTTAAACGGTACCAAAGTGCGGCGTACGCCATTTCCCGTTTGATATAAGAGGACTTTACCGGTACGATCGTAGATTTTTGTGGTTTGGCTGATTTGTTGGTTTGAAATTTCCTGGATCGAAGGGACTTGGGTGCTGTAATAGAGGATTGCGAGTGCGAGCGCGATCACCGCGGAAAGAAAGACCACCCCCACGATTTTCAATGAAGTGAGCCACCACTTTTTTCTTATTATTATGCGGCGAAAGCCACCACGGAAACCCATACAAACCATTATACTCCTTTTTTGGGGCGGGGTAAGTCTTTATAGGGATATAAAAACACCCCAATGGGGTGTTTTTATGCACATGGTAAGAGTGCTATTCCGTCTCTTCGTTGTCGTCCTCGTCACCACCCGGGGCGGTGCCGTCGAAATCCCCCTCGTCGTCGAGATCATCCATGTCATCATTGATCTCGGTGTCGTCGTCGGCGAGAGGGTCGGTATCATCATCACCATCCGGCTGATCGCTCAGTGCGCGGAAGGCGAGGCGGAGGGAAAGCAGATCGGTTGCCATATATCTTGTGTGCCCCAAAGGGCATTCGCGACCTTTTATATACTGATTTTCAACCAGTATAGTGTATCATTATCCACTGTCAAATCCATATGGAGGTGTGGATAACCGTCACTATTGTCCGCCATGAAGGGTGGCGCGGTCTCCACCTCCGAAAATAGCGAGCGCGAGGGCATCGCTCGCATCGTCGATCACTTTAAGATCCGGCTCTCCGAGGATGAGGCGAACCATTTTAAGTATCGACTTTTTATCGGCAAGACCATAGCCCGTTATGCCCATCTTAACTTCATTCGGAGTGTATTCTCTTATGGGAAGACCCGATTCTTTGGCGGCAAGGAGGATAACGCCCCGGGCCTGAGCCACCGCCATGGCAGTCTTTTGATTTTTAGAGAAAAAGAGCTTTTCCACCACCATGAATGCAGGGCGGTGTTCGGTGATGATGCGATCGATCTCACGCTTCGTCTCTCCCAGTGCGGCAATATCATCCGTCGCAGCGATGCGTAAAAGGCCCGCGGTCACATAGCGGGCACTTCCCCCGTCCATATTCACGACGCCGTAGCCGATGCGACGACTTCCAGGATCGATGCCAAGTATCGTCATTGATAAAGTACTTCCACCTATTCCGGGAATACAATATTCGTGAAAACTTCCTGCACATCGCCATGCTCCTCGAGGGTCTCAAGGAGCGAGACAAGCTTTGATCGCTCGGCATCGTCGGAAAGTTCCTGGGGAAATTTTGCGGACCAGATGCCGCCGGCCTTTTCAAAAGCCCACTGCACGCTTCCTGTTTCCGCCCATTTCCCCCCGCGATCGCGAAGGATTGTTTTTATTTCCTGTATGGTGCGATTGCGGTTATTACTTATCGATTCAACGAGAATGGCCGCGCCCCCGGGGCCATATGCCTCAAAGATAAGTTCTTCGAGTCCCTCGGCCTGTTCCGAAGCGCGTGTTATGGCGCGCGCGATATTGTCAGCAGGCACCCCGGCATCCTTTGCTTTTGTGATCGCGGCGCGGAGGCGCGGATTGAAGTCGGGATTTGGTTCGTCCTTTGCCGCGGCGGCAATGAGCGCAAGAAGTTTTGAGAATATCTTGCCTCGCTTTTGGTCCGTAATCTCCTTTTTGTGTTTTATTCCCGCCCAATGTGAGTGTCCTGACATACCGGAATTATAGATTTCGATGCATAAAATGGCAAAAGGCAAAAACCACATCATCCGCGCAACAACCCCCTTGAAAGGTTGGCGCTTTGGCGTTTGGGATTTATCATAAAGATATGCCCGAGGAACAAAACGAAGACCTTCGCGTGCGACTCGCCAAGCTTCGCAAAGAAGGGGAGGAGCGTGCCGCACAGCGTCTTGCGGCAACGCTCAATATTCCCTATGCGGACCTATCCAAGGTTCCCGTAGCGCTCGATGCTATACGACTTCTCGATGAAAAAGAGGCAAAGGATGCAAGGGTGGCGACAATAGAGCTCAATGCGCACGCGGTCGCTCTTGCGGCAGCGGATCCGGAGGGTTCTGCGGTAAAACGCGTTGCGGAGGAGCTCCGCGGGAAAAATTATGAAGTGAAAATGGTCGTGATCTCCCCCTCGAGCCTCGAAGCGGCATGGGGATTTTACAAGTTTATAAAGCCGCCGGAGCAGGACATCACGGGGAAGATAAATATTTCCAAAGAGCGCCTTGATGAGTTGCACGGGAAATTACATTCGCTCGATGATGTGCATGGCGCGATCGGCGCGATCGACTTCAATGCGTTTTCGCCGCAGGCCCTGATCGAGGTCGTGCTCGCAGGGGCGACGGCGCTGCGCGCGTCGGATATTCATACGGAGGCGGAAAAGGAGCATGCCAAGGTGCGGTTCCGCATCGATGGACTTCTCCACGATATCTATAACGATATTCCCGCGCATGCATATCAGGCGTTCGTCTCGCGCATCAAGCTTCTCTCGGAGATGAAGCTCAATGTGCGGACGATCGCACAGGATGGGCGATTCACTATCGGCCTCGGGGGGAAGGAGGTCGAAATGCGCGTATCAGTGATCCCTGCGGAGTTCGGAGAAACGATCGTCATGCGCATTTTGGATCCCACCGCGACGATGGTCAGCCTTCCCGATCTCGGACTGCGCGCGGACAATTTCGCGCTCGTGAAAAAGCAGCTTGAACGTCCCAATGGGCTCATTTTGAACACCGGCCCTACGGGCTCCGGAAAGACCACCACGCTTTATGCGTTCCTGCGCACCATGAACGATCCCACGGTGAAGATCATCACGCTTGAGGATCCTATTGAATATCGCATCGAAGGGGTCGAGCAGACGCAGGTGAACGATGAGGCCGGGTACACCTTTGCGAACGGGCTGCGGGCCATCGTCCGGCAGGACCCCGACGTGATCCTGGTCGGCGAGGTCCGCGATCTCGAAACCGCCGACATCGCGATGCAGGCGGCGCTTACGGGACACCTCGTGCTTTCGACGCTCCACACGAACGACGCCGTGGGTGCGGTCCCGCGGCTCATTAATCTTGGCGTGAAGGCGGTCTCGATCGGACCCGCGCTTTCCCTCGTCATTGCACAGCGTCTTGTGCGTATGCTGTGTCCCGATTGTAAAAAAGAGGCGACCCTTGACGATGCGACCAGGAAGGCCATCGACGCATTGCTCGCCAAACTTCCCGCGGCGGTGGACCGCGCGCCTTATAAGGATTACAAGATCTATGAGCCCGTGGGATGTGCCGCCTGCAACAAGATGGGTTATAAAGGACGCGTCGGCATTTTCGAGTTCCTGCAGGGAGGGAGTGATCTTGAAGCGACCATCTTAAAGGAGGCCTCGGAGATCGCACTCAAGGAGGTTGCGGCACGACAGGGGATGGTGACCATGCAGCAGGACGGTATCCTTAAGGTGCTCGAAGGAAAGACGACGCTCGATGAGGTAATAAGCGTCACCGGCGATATCACATGGTAGATAAAAACGCCCCGCGGGTGTGCGGAGCGTTTCCGGGTAGTGCATTCAGACCTGGGGGCAATTCCTCGCGAAAGGATTGATATCTCTTTTACCAAAAGGTAAAAGAGGCTAGAATTACTCAAAGGATAGGACCAGCCGGAACCGATCCGTCCTGAAAGTGTTAGAAATAATTCCCGCCCCCAGATCTGAATGAGCTACCGATGACATAACACCCTACCGATGTTATGGTGATATGGTAGCATACAATAATTTATTTGTCAATACCCTCGCCGGCGATGGCCACTACCCCCCAAAAAACCAAAGAAACGAAGAAGGAGGACGCAAGCATCGACTCCACGCTCCGCCCGGAAGCCTGGGAGGAATATGTCGGACAAGAAAAGATAAAGGATAACTTAAGGGTCCTTCTTGAAGCGGCAAAAAAGCGGGGTGAAGCAGCTGACCACCTTCTTTTTTCCGGGCCGGCGGGGCTTGGAAAGACCACGCTCGCGTATCTTGTGGCGCGCGAACTTGGGGGAATGATCAAGACCACTTCGGGCCCCGCGCTCGAGAAGGTCGGCGATCTTGCCGCGGTCCTTACGAATCTCGGGCCCGGGGAGATTCTTTTCATTGATGAGGCGCACCGGATCAATCCCATGATCGAAGAAGTGCTCTATCCCGCCATGGAGGCACGTAAACTCCACCTTGTCGTCGGCAAGGGGCCTTCTGCGCGGACACTCACGCTCGATCTCCAGCCGTTCACGCTCATTGCCGCGACGACGCGCGAAAATCTCCTCTCGAATCCGCTTCGCTCGCGTTTCGGCGCGACATTCCGCCTTGGATATTATGAGATAGGGGATATTACAAAGATCCTTGAGCGCTCCGCGCGTATCCTGGGTGCCGAGGCCTCGGCGGAGGCCGTCGAAATCCTCGCGCGCGCATCCCGCGGAACCCCGCGGGTGGCGAACAGGCTTCTGCGGCGGGCGCGGGACTTTGCCGAAGTCCATGGCGGGAAGAGTGCTGCGGGGACAAACATCATCGATGGACCTGCCGCACGGCGTACGCTTGAAATGCTCGAGATCGACGAACTGGGGCTCGAGCCCCAGGACCGTCGGCTTCTTATGACGATCATCGAGAAGTTCAAAGGCGGGCCTGTGGGGGTGAACACGCTTGCCGCGGCGCTTTCCGAGGAGCGGGGCGTGATCGAAGATATCTACGAGCCCTACCTTATGACGCTCGGATTCCTCCAGCGTTCGCCATCCGGACGCATCGTACTGCCTCCGGCCTATCGGCATTTGAAGATCCAGGGACACGAGGAGGAGCTTCTTTAATTTTTATCTTTTCTTGGCGGGGTGCGTGGTAAGCTGCCGCCGTGATATTTCTCAACGAGTGGCTGCCGAATCCTGCGGGACCCGATGCCGCCGGGGAATTCGTCGAGCTCTATAACAATGCGACCACCACGGCAATCCTCCGCGGGTGGCGGCTTGGTACGGGTACGGCAACGACGACAAGCGACGGGGCGCAGGCTATTGTTGCGGCACGTACAAAACCCTCATTGCTTACGGGCGTCTCGGTGCCGGGAGGAGGGTATCGTGTGCTTCGGCATGGCGATGACGGATTGTCTTTAAAAAACACCGACGGAGCGGTATTGTTATATGGTCCGGATGGAACGGTGGCGGACGCCGCGGCATTCGCGGGAAGCGCGCCGGAAGGCAAGAGTTTTTCCCGGATAGGATATGGCGCGGGCGGAGGGCAGCGGTTCGTGTTCACCGATCCCACGCCGGGAGCGGCGAATGCGCCGGTCGACGACGCGGTTCATGCACTATATTATCCTGAAGGCGTGCCGCTAAACCCCAAACCCACCGGCGCGGTGATCGCCGTCTCCGCACTGGGACTCGCCGCGCTTATCGCGCTCTCATTCGTCTATGCCCTCAAAAAAAGCGACCATTTATCACACCTCGTCTTCGGAAGAGACGAAGATCCTCGGCGAGGAATTTGCCGCCGAAGCGTTCCGCGCAAAACGAAGCACGAACGCAGCCCTTCTTGTGGTCCTTACGGGAGAACTTGGCGCGGGTAAAACGACCTTCGTTCAAGGGTTCCTTCGCGGCGCAGGGATTGCACGCCGGGCCCCCAGTCCCACGTTCATCATCATGCGCCATTATAAAATGTCGCGATCGCCGCGATCCCATCGCGTCGCGCCACGGTATAAAGATGTGTATCACATGGACGCCTATCGCCTGAAGGACGAGTCTCAGCTTGACGTGCTTGGATTCGAGGCGCTCATACGCGATCCGCAGAACATCGTGCTTGTCGAGTGGGGCGAGCGGATCGCGCATGCGCTGCCGCGCGACGCGGTGCGGATCACGTTCGCGTACGGGAAAAAAGAGGGCACGCGGATCATTACGATACGCCGGCCCGCAGCATATATATAATATATTCTCCGCGCCCCCGCCGACCATCATCATGAAGAAGCTCCTGCTTATAGACGCGAACTCCATTATTCATAGGGCATTCCATGCGATCCCTTCCTTTACGACACCCGACGGACGGCCGAGCGGGGCCATTTACGGCATTGCGAGCATCCTTCTGAAGCTTTGGCGCGAGGACCGGCCCGATTTTGCCGCCGCGCTGTTCGATCGCCCGGAGCCGACATTCCGCGAGGAAAAATATCATGAATATAAAGCTCAGCGACCCGAAGCGCCCGATGAGCTTGTGGCGCAGATCCTCGAAGCGCACGCGCTCTTCACCGCGTTTGGCATCAAGACCTTTGAACTTCCGGGCTACGAGGCCGACGACCTCATTGCCACCTTTGCGGAGAAGTTCCGCCGTAACGGCGAGGGGGTGACCGTGGTCATCGCCACGGGGGATCGCGACACTTTTCAGCTCGTGGAGGACGGACGCGTGCTCGTGCAAACGTTCAATAAGGGCGTGAGCGACACGACTATCTACGACGAGGCGGCAGTCGCGGAAAAGTTCGGCGTGACGCCCGCGCAGATGGTCGATTACAAAGCGCTCGTCGGTGATACCTCGGACAACATTAAAGGGGTGCCGGGGATAGGTCCCAAGACGGCCGCGGAACTTCTCGCGCGGTTCGGATCGCTCGACGGCATCTTTGCGCATATGGCAGAGGACGAAAAAGTGGCAAAGAAGATCGCGCCGCATCGCGCTGCCGCGGAACTCTCGCGCGAGCTTGTTATGCTTGAACGGCATGCGCCGGTCACCATACCGCCCCTCGAAGACCTTGCGCCGCATGCGGATGTGAGGAATAAAACCATCGAAGACTATTTTATCGACATGGGATTTGCGACCCTCGTGAAGCGGATCTACGAAGGCGACGGTCGCGCCGCCTCCGTCGCGCCGCGCACCAAGAATACAAAATCCCACAAGAACAAGGAGCAGGGCCCTGCAGAGGGAGCTCAAACACGTCTCTTTTGATATTATTAATGTAAATGAACGGGATTACACCAAAACGTAAAGAGGTAATGGCCTCGGCGGAGTTCCGTGTGGCATGGGTGCTTTTTGCTGCGGTGGCGGTCGCGGGCGGCGTGGCGGTCGCGGGCGGCGTGGCGGCGATATTTGCGCTGATAGAGATCGTCATCCTCGTGGTGGTCGCCGTGCTTGCAGGCGCTGCGATCTACGGCGCTGCCGTGAAGGAGCAGCGATCTTCCGGAGAGCGAAGCGAGCTGAAGAGCATTCTGGGGAGCATCGAAGATGCGCTCATCGTGTACGGAGAGGATTTTCGTATAAGCTTCTTCAATCCCGCCGCGGAAAAACTGTTCGGGATACAGGCGAAGGATGCACTCGGGCATGTGCTCTCGCCGCGCGATGCCGAGCATGCCGAATGGCGCTCCCTCGCACAGGCGGTCTTTCCTTCCCTCGCGCCACGGGTCGTACCGCGCAGCGCCCCGAACGAAGCGCCGCAGGTCATCGACGTATCGCTCACGGATCCTGAGCGTGAATTCCGTGTGGCGACCGCTCCCGTGGCGGATGAAACGGGAAGGACCATCGGGTTCCTCAAAATCATTCGCGATCGCACGCCGCAAATCAGCGCATTGCGCGCGAAAGACGAATTCGTGACGGTTGCGTCGCATCAACTGCGGGGACCGGTCACGGATATCAACTGGGCACTTCAATCGCTTGTGGAGGCGAAGGAGCTGAACGACACCGATGCCATGATCGTGAAGACGGCCAAGGAAGCAAGCGATAATCTTCTCCAGCGCATCGAAGACCTTCTCGCGATCGCGCGAATGGAAGACGGCCGCGTGGGGTATGCGTTCGAGAGCGTCGACCTCGTCGACTATGTGAATGGGGTGCTCGCAGGTGTACTTCCGGCGGCGCGGAAGGCGGGAATAAAGATCTATCTCGACCGCCCGGAGAGCGCATTGCCGAAGGTCATGATCGACAAGAAGCAGCTTTCCTTGGCGCTTACGAACATCCTCGAAAACGCTATTCGTTACAATGTGGAAAACGGAGAGGTGACGGTCAAGGTGGATCGCATGGCCGACAAGCCTTATCTTGTGGTTTCCGTGCATGATACCGGCATCGGCATACCCGCTAACGATATCCCCAAACTCTTCGGAAAATTCTATCGGGCCGATAATGCGGTCAAAGCGCAAACCGAGGGATCGGGACTTGGCCTCTACATCACAAAAGGGATCATCACCGCCCATGGAGGGCAAGTTTGGGCGGAGTCCGAATTGGGAAGGGGTACGACCATTTCCTTTGCGCTCCCGACCGATCCGAATCTGGTGCCGAAACGCGAGGTGAGCGTGATGGACCTCGTCTGATCCGGGGCCTCGGCTTCTTTCGCGGAGTCAGGGTTCCGTCTCCCGTCGCGTGTTCCCATAGGGGTGTTTGTGGAATCGCACTGCAGCGTGTATAATGAGTGCCATATGGCCTCCTCGAAGAACCCGAAATACATCTTCGTCGTGGGCGGCGTGATGTCGGGCGTCGGCAAGGGCGTTGCATCATCCTCCATCGCCAAAATCCTCCAGTCCCGCGGGATCGAAGTGACCTCGCTGAAGATCGACCCCTATGTGAACGTCGATGCCGGCACCATGAACCCCACCGAACACGGTGAGGTTTTTGTTTTGAACGACGGCACGGAGTGCGATCAAGATATGGGGAACTATGAGCGATTTCTCGACCGCGATCTTTCGGGGGCGAATTATATGACGACAGGGAGCGTCTATAAGACCGTGATCGAGCGGGAGCGCAGCATGGGCTACGGCGGTCGTTCGGTGAGCGTGGTGCCGTACATTCCTATGGAGGTGATCGATCGGATCCAAAATGCTGCGGCGCGTGCAGGCGCAAAGATCGCCATTACGGAGATCGGAGGCACTGCGGGAGAGTACGAGAACATTCTGTTCCTGGAAGCGGTACGCATGCTGAAGATCAAACATCCCAGCGACGTCGTGCTCATCCTCGTGAGCCATTTGCCGATCATGAACGACGACAACGAGCTG
Organism: bacterium; assembly: GCA_021801885.1. Taxonomy (GTDB): domain Bacteria; phylum Patescibacteriota; class Minisyncoccia; order UBA6257; family 2-01-FULL-56-20; genus JAKAGE01. The sequence goes on along the minus strand of JAKABL010000009.1, from coordinate 6,194 downwards.
AAGACGAAACCGACGCAGCACGCGGTGCGCGCATTGAACGGCGTCGGCCTTCAGCCGGATTTCATCCTTGCGCGCGCGAAGTATCCGATCGACGAGAAGCGCCGCGAAAAGATCGCGTTCAATTGCAACGTGAGCGAAGAAGATGTCATTGCGGCGCCCGATGTCGATGACGTGTACGACATCCCCATCAATTTTGAGAAAGGGGATCTCGGCAATCTTATTTTAAAAAAGCTCGGCATGCGCCCCCCCAAGAAAGACCTTGCGGATTGGCGCGCGCTCGTGGCCCGCATGGACGGCGCGACAAAGCCGGTGCACATCGGCATCGTGGGAAAATATTTTTCGAGCGGAAAGTTCGTGCTCGCCGACTCCTATCTTTCGGTCATCGAGGCGATCCGCCACGCCGGGGCCCACTGGAGCGTGAAACCGACCATACACTGGATCGATTCGGAGCAGTTCGAACCGAAGGGAAAGGGCTCCCGCGCCGCGGCGGCGGCTGCAGATAATCTGAAGGAGCTCGACGCATACGATGGCATCATCGTGCCGGGAGGGTTCGGCGCGCGGGGCGTCGAAGGGAAGCTTGCCGCCATCCGCTATTGCCGCGAGCACGGGATCCCGTACCTCGGCCTGTGCTACGGCATGCAGCTCGCCGTCGTGGAATTCGCGCGCAGCGTCCTCGGATGGAAGGATGCGAATACGACGGAGATCGATCCGCATACGAAGCATCCCGTCATCGACATCCTTCCGGAGCAGAAGAAGCTTATGGCGGAAAAGAATTACGGGGCGACTATGAGGCTTGGCGCCTACCCCGCGGTCCTCAAAAAAGGATCGCTCGCGGCGAAGGCCTACGGGGCGACTCTTATCAGCGAGCGACATCGGCACCGATATGAAGTAAATCCGAAGTTCGTTGCGGCGCTCACGCGCGCGGGGATCGTGTTTTCGGGGAGATCGCCTTCGCGCCGGCTCATGGAGGTCATGGAACTTCCCCACAAGGTACATCCTTTTTTCGCGGGCGCGCAATTTCATCCCGAGCTCACTTCGCGTCCCATGCGTCCCAATCCGCTTTTCCGCGAATTCATGAACGCGGCGAGTAAGCAGATCCATAAAGGCGGAGAGGGCTTCCAGTAAAGAGTGTATTCAAAGAAAACGGCTGCCGAAGGGGCAGCCGATTTTTTTAGATCACTTTATGTGGTCCATACAAAGTGCATGAGGCGAAGGTCCGGCGTGCGGCGCGATATTTCATCGTTCAGCACGATGAGTGCTTCCATTTGCGCAAGGGTCAGGGTCGGGATGCGCATCAAATAGCCGATGACGATTCCCATGGCCGGACGGAGGTCACGCCATGGGCCCCTGGGAGCCCCTCTCGCCATCCACTGGTTGATGCTCTCCAGGCAGCATTCGAATTCAAGACGCTCCGGACCTGAGAGCGTGAGGATGAGCGCGCTGATCTGTGGCGTCGCGGAACGCCGAGCGGTTATTGACATATCGATCCTCCCAAACCACTGCTTTAATGGTAGAAAATTTTGGCATATCGTCAATATTGCATTTTGCCGGCACGGCTCTATCCTTATCGTATCCACCCCAAGCATCATGATCATCTTCCTCTATGGTCCGGACGAATGGCGGCGCACGGAGAAAAAACGCGCGATCGTCGCGGAATTCGTGCATAAGCGCTCCGATCTCGGCGTTGCCGAATTCGACCTCTCCTTAAAAGAAGGGTTCCAAGCGACCGAGGAATTCCTGCGTGCGCAGTCGCTTTTCTCAGCGCCGAAATTGGCGATCATCGAGCAGGTATTTGAGGCGGAATCCAAGGCGCTCGCAAAATTCCTCGTGCCATTCCTTGATGCCACGGACGCGACGGTGCTCATTTCAGAAAAGAGCAAGCCCGTGAAAGCCCTTCATTTTCTTCTCGAAAAACCCGCACTTACCCAGGAGTTTGAAACGCTCGTCGGGGCGGAGTGGCTGGCGTTCGTTCGTGCGCAGGCAAAAGCTCGGGGCGCGAATCTCGCGCCGCCCGCGGCGCAATTCCTTGCAAACGTGTTCCAAGGGAATACGTGGGGCCTTGTCACCGAGCTCGAGATGCTTGCCGGATTATCCACCGCGCGGGCGGCGCGAGGGAAGGATGCGGCGCCGCTCGACATGGGCGATCTTATCGAATTCGATCTTGAAGTTGCCCCGAACTACTGGGCGCTCATGAACGGTTTGAAGAGCGTGGATATGAAGAAGCGTCTCTACGCGCTCGAATCTATGCTCGCCCTTGCGGATCCTCCGGCAAAGATCTTCAACATCCTCGCGGCACAATGGCAAGAAAAAACCCCGCATATGGCGGAGTATGATCTCGCGGTGAAAGCGGGGAAGGTAGACTACGAAGAGGCTTTGGTCGACCTGCTCGTGAGCTGAGCGAGGCGGCTCTTGAGGCGGCTCGCCTTGTTCTTTTCGATCACCTTGGTCTTCGCCGCCTTATCGAGCGCCTTAAAAACGGCGGGAAAAGCTTTTGCCGCCTCCTCGAACTTCTTTGCGGCAATGAGCTTGCGATAGCCCGTAACCGCCTTTTTATAGGCTTCTTTCTTGATAATATTCCGCTTGCGCCGGGTGACGCTCTGGCGAAGGGCTTTCTTTGCGGATGGGGTGATCGGCATGGGAACTATTATAAAGGAATGCGCATATTTTGCAAGACCCTACGCGTCGCATCCTATTTGATAAAGCGGGAGAGGTGGGGGATAATCAAACTGCAATGATTTATTCAGTGGCTGGAACGTTAATCTATAAAGGGGATGACTTTGTGGTTATTGAAGCGGGCGGCGTAGGACTCAGGCTTGCGGTGAGCGGCGCGACGTTGAAGGCGTTGCCCGCGGCGGGCGGCGAAGGCGCGGCGCGCGTAATGGTGTTCGCCCATCTTCACGTAAAGGAGGACGCACTCGATCTCTACGGGTTTACATCCGAGGATGAGCGCGATTTTTTTGAAATGCTCATTGGAGTATCGGGTGTGGGGCCGAAGTCGGCGCTTGCCATCCTCGACACGGGGCCGCTCGATGAACTTGCCGCGGCGATAAAAGAGAACCGCCCCGATCTTCTTACCCGGGCGGCGGGGATCGGAAGGAAGACCGCGGAGCGCGTGATCCTTGAGCTTAAGACGAAAGTGGAATCGGCGAGGTCAAGTGCTATGGTGGAAAGAATGGATACCGACGCCGATCTCATCGAGGCGCTCGCAAGTCTCGGATACCGGCGCGATGAGGCGCGTGTGGCGCTTGCAAGGGTGGATTCCGGCGCAAAAAGCGCCGAGGAGCGCTTGAAGGCTGCACTGAAAGTGTTGAGCGCGAAAGGATAGGGGAGAAAGGAGGAAAGTATAATACTAGAGGAGAATCCTCTGCATTACCATGGCAAATTTCAAAAAATCCCAGGCGGCGAAGTTGTTCTATGCCTTTCCCGGCGTCGCGAGCGCCTACCATTTTTTATGGGCATGGGCGGGATCGGAGCGGTATCGCCATCCGAGCAACAAGCTGATTGTGATCGGCGTGACGGGAACCAAAGGCAAGACGACGACCCTCGAACTCCTGAACGCGATCCTTGAGGCTGCGGACAAGCGCACAGCGCTCCTTTCATCGCTTCGCGTAAAAGTTGCCGGTAAAAGCGAAAAAAACCGTACGGGGAATTCGATGCCCGGACGCGCGTTCATCCAGAAATTTCTACGGCGTGCGGCGGATGCGGCGTGCGAATATGCCCTTATCGAGGTGACCTCGCAGGGCGTCGTTATGCATCGTCACCGTTTTGTGCACTGGAATATAGGGGTGCTTACAAACCTGCATCCGGAACATATCGAAGCGCATGGGTCCTACGAGAACTATCGCGCCGCCAAGCTTTCCTTTCTGTGGTATGTTGTGTGGCAAGGCGGCAGGGTTTTTCTGAATCGCGACGACAAGGAATATCCGTTTTTCATGCAGGCGCTCACTGCGGCGCGCGGGGCGAAAAGCGCGCCGGCGCACTATGAAAAAGAAGATGAGTTCGTAAAGAATTTCGGCCCGCGTCTCCGCGCGACGGGAGGAAGTTTCCTCGCGAGCGATTTCAATATGGAGCACGTTGCGGTCGCGGCGGCGATCGCGCGGACGTTCGGGATCGACGATGCGACGATCGAGCGGGCCATCCTTGGGTTCCCAGGTGTGCCGGGACGGATGGAGTTCGTGCGCGCCGGAAGCTATATCGGAGTAGTGGATTATGCCCATACCCCGGATTCCTTGGAAGCGGCATATCGTGCGGTGAAGCCCGTACCGGCCGCCGCCCATCCCCACCCGCGCCTCATCGCGGTCCTTGGCGCCGCGGGCGGCGGTCGGGACAAGTGGAAGCGTCCTGCGATGGGAGCGATCGCGGCAAAATGGTGCGACGAGATCGTGCTGACCGACGAAGATCCTTACGATGAAGATCCAGAAAAGATCGTCGACGAAGTGGAGAAAGGGGTGCGCGAGGCGCTCGCGCACGATCCGGAAAAACTGGTGCGCGTACACCGGAACATGGACCGCAAGGCTGCGATCCGCGAAGCGTTCGCGTATGCGCGTCCCGGCGACGTGGTGATCGGTACCGGCAAAGGGAGCGAGGAGTGGATTCATCGTGCGGGCGGCGCGAAGGACCCATGGAATGAGCGCGAGGAATTCGAAGCCGCGATGGCGGAGCGGATGCGCCGCGCATAATATGCCCCCGTCATTCGATCGCAATTTGGTTATTGCGGCGGGAGGCCTATAATGGATATATGAACCTTACTTTTTACGGAGGATGCAGTGAGGCGACGGGAGCGAATTACATCCTCGAATCGGGCGGAACGAAGATCATGGTGGATTGCGGGCTCCACCAAGGGGGCCACTATGCGGAGCGCGAGAACTTCGAGGCGTTCCCGTATGACGCGTCGTCCGTCGAGGCGGTGTTTACGACCCATGCGCACCTTGATCACATCGGGCGCCTTCCTTCCCTTGTGAAGGCGGGATTCAAAGGCACGATCTATTCGACCACCGCCACGCAGGATTTTGCAAAGCTCATGCTCGATGATTCGGAGCATCTGCTCGGGGAGGAGGCGCGGCGCGAAGGAAGGCCGCCGCTCTATGGCGACGACGACATTGAAAAGGTGATGCGACAGTGGAAGGGGCTCCACTATCACCAAAAGGTCACCGTGGGACCGTTCACCGTGGAGCTCTACGATGCGGGGCATATTCTCGGCTCCGCCATCGTACATGTGGAGGCAGAAGGAAAGACTATTGTGTTCTCGGGCGATCTTGGAAATTCCCCCTCGCCCATCATCAGACCCACGGAGACGGTCCCCGCGGCGGACTACTGTCTCGTCGAATCCACGTACGGGGACAGGGTCCACGACGACGTGCCGAAGCGCGTGGAACTTTTGCGAAAGACGATCATCGATACCGTGCGGGACGGAGGCACGCTCATGATCCCGTCGTTCGCGATGGAGCGCACCCAGGACCTCCTCTACGTGCTTCACGAGCTCTTCGAAAAGAACGAGATCCCGCGCGTGCCGGTGTATATCGACAGCCCGCTCGCGATCCGCGTGACCGAGGTCTATAAGAAGCATGAAGATTATTTCAATGGCGCCATTAGGCAGGAGGAGCGGATCACGGGAAGCGATATCCTGAACTTCCCCGGCCTTACTCTCACGCTCACCACCGAGCAATCGAAGCAGATCAATGATGTGCATCCACCGAAGATCGTCGTGGCGGGGTCCGGCATGTCGAATGGGGGCCGCATTCTCCACCATGAGATGCGCTATCTTCCCGATCCGAAGAGCACGATCGTGTTCGTGGGCTACCAGGCGGAAGGATCGATGGGGCGGCAGATCCTGGAGGGCGCGACCGAGGTGCGCATCTTCGGCGAGGCAATTCCGGTCCGCGCACATCGCGTGAACATTCCCGGATATTCCGCGCACGCGGACCAGCCGCACCTCGTGTCCTGGGTGGGGGCAATGAAGGGCCTTAAAAAAGCATGGGTGGTGCAGGGCGAAGGGTCGTCGAGCGCGGCGCTCGCGGAAAAGATCACCAAGGACCTGGGCGTGGCGGCGGAAGTGCCGAAGGTCGGCGAAACCGTACCATTATAAAAATTTAATTTTCATATCATGGCGCACAAAACGATTACAACAAAAAAAACAACATTAAAGAAGGGACAAAAGAAGCTTTCAGAGCTCGGCAAGGCACATCTCAAGTTCA
>JAKABL010000059.1 GCA_021801885.1 bacterium | reverse complement strand
CATGAACAAGCAATTGTCTATTCCGCGGGTAATAATGGCGCCGGACGCAAGTTTATCGCGGAATTTTGCCGGAACCGCCACCCGACCTTTTGTATCCAGCGTGTGCCGGAATTCTCCAAGAAGCATAAAAAGTAAAAAGTGATATTTTATGGGCCTTCCCGAGCGTTCGTGACCCGAGTTATCCCCAGAAGTGGTCAGTTATCCCCAACTTTCTCCACAACTCACCACTTCTCCTACATTGTATACCACCTATAGATAACGTCAAACCACTCCTCTTTTTAAGAAGAAATGGATAAAACCTATTGGTTTTGCTACGTTTTTACCCCATATCCCCCGCGCGCCCATGCCGAGATATACACAGGCATAGATAATGGCCCATTCCCCACTCCGTCGTTCTCCCGCAAGGACTCCCGCCACATCGGTCAACCGTAAACCACTTTCCATGCAATATGCTATAGTTTTTCCAGAATGCCCCCGCAGGAGGGATCATGACCGCAACACAGCGGAAAACCCTCATCCGCAGCATCTTAAAAGAATGCGGCGGAGAAACCTCCATTAAGGAGATTAGCGAGAGGACCGGCCTTAACGTGAACGGCCTCTCGCAAACGCTCGGCGTGATGTCCGATGTGCGCTATCTCCGAGGACGAGGCAGAGACGCCGTATGGCGCCTCTCTGAATGACCACCCATCGTCAAAACCGGTCCTCATGAAAGGACCGTTTTTTATCCCTTTATGATCTTGGCCACATCGTCCACCGAGATCCACGCCGCCATGGCGCCGAAACCGGTCTTGTCGATAAAGAAAGGGCGGCGGACCCTTTTCGGATCTTTCAAAAAGATCAAAAGCGCATATCGCGTATCGTTAAATCTGCGGTAATAGCTCCCGAGGTCCGCGGCGGCGATCCCGTCGCGCGCGCCGTATTTCTCGAGCGCGGCCTTCACGGCTCCCGGCGTGAGTCCTTCCAGTCTCACGATCTTTAGCACCTCGGCGCGCACGGTCACCGGTTCACCCGTATTCTTAAAATAGACCGTATCCCCTGCCGCGATCGTACGCCATGGCGCCGATCTGTTCCTATACCAGCGCGATTCGATCACCTTTTCCCCGGAAAGGATCTTGGGCAGGAGCCCCCAGGACTTTTTCATGATCGCGACGTGATCCATGACAATGCTATTCAACTGCGGTGGGCGTTGCAGGGATCGGACCTGCGACCTTTCCGATGTGAACGGAACGCTCTACCACTGAGCTAAACGCCCGAAGTGAGGAGGAAATGAACAAATCTTATTTGTTTATTTCCGACGAACGAGGGTATTCTGCGAAGCATAACGCCCGAAACGAGCAACAAGAAAATTGTAGCGGAAGGGCGAGTGGAATGCAAAGAAGTTTTGAACGAAAACGAGTTCGGTGTGCTCTTGAGGGGCGTCTCGGAGGCACGCAGGTGCCGAGAGAGAGGCGGCCGGCCAGAAGGCCGGAACGCCGTCCCCGAAAGGGCATACCGAACTCGTATTTCGCCAAAACTACTGGATCTCCACCGTGCCGCCGGCCGCTTCGATCTTCTTCTTGATCTCTTCGGCCTCTTCCTTCTTTGCACCCTCCTTGAGGGGCTTCGGCGCGTTGTCCACGAGATCCTTCGCCTCCTTGAGGCCGAGGGCCGGGTTCACTTCGCGCACCACCTTGATGACGTTGAGCTTGCTCTCGCCACCCGACTTGAGGATGACGTTGAAGCTCGTCTTCTCTTCCGCCGCTGCCGCACCTGCGCCCGCGCCGGCCGCGACCGGAGCCGCCGCCGAAATGCCGAACTTCTCCTCGAGCGTGTGTACGAGCTCCGCGAGTTCGACGACCGAGAGCTTCTCGATCTGCTCGATCAACTGTTCGTGATTTGCCATGATGGTATTGAATATTATGTGACCTTTATTGCTTACTGCTATGCCGCGGATTCCTCAGAGGGCTGCTGAGGCGCCTCCGCCGGAGCCGCGGCTTCTGCCGCTGCTTCCGTCGTTGCGTGCGCCGACGGCGCACCGCCCTGCTTCGCCTTTTCGCTCAGAATATAGAGGAACGCGCGCACCGGACCCGCCATGACGCCGAGAAGCTGTGCGAGAAGCACTTCGCGCGGCGGCAATTTGCCGATCGCGATCATCTGCGCGCCTTCGATCGGGGCGTTGCCCGCGAGATCGTAGCCGCCGAGGATCTTGTTCGTCCACATATCCTTTGCCGCGCCTTCGGGAACCTCGAGTCCCGCAAAAAAGCGGTACGCGGGTCCTGCCGCCACATCGACACCGCCTTCCGAAAAGATGGTGCCGACGGAAACCTTGAACTGTCCAAGGTTCGCATCGATCCCCCTTTCCTTCAGAAGGAGTCCGAGGAGGCGTTTCTTGATGACGAGGAAATGCGCGCCGGACTTCTTGAGCTCCTTGCGGAGCGTACGGACGTCTTCCGCGCGCACCTTTGTGAAGTCGGTGAAGATGAGCGAGCCGCTCGCGTCGAGCAGCACCTTCGCCTTCTTCATCTCTTCGCCTTTCTGTAGTTTGCTTTTCATCCCTTGTTGCTATGTATGCGTTTTTGGGATCACTGCGCCGTCGTTTATCGACCAAAAAAACGGCCTTCCAAGCCGTCCTAGAACATGGCCATCGCACGATCTCCTTGCGGGCATCGGGCGGCCGTTCCTCGATGGGTCTTCTGCGCCTTTATCGACGCCGCCCATGGTCTCTGGAAGTAGCTCTAGTATATCCTTATTTTTGCGCATGCGTCAAGATATAAAAAATCCTCATGCCAAGGGGCATGAGGATATAAATCGCCACGATGCAACGGAATCGTATCTCTAGGTAAGAAAGTTTGCACGACGCAATCTCCATATCTCCCAGAAGATACGGTCTCTCCATTCGGAGTTGAGCGCGCCGATCCCCGCATCGACCAGTGCACGCATGAACGGGTCCGCAAGAAGCTCCTTCTCGAGTGCGGCGCAAAACCACGGTTCAGGAAGAAGCAGATATACCGCAGGCACATCGAGCGCCTTCGCAATTCTCGATATACTCTTAAGTGTGGGAATGACGTATCCCCTCTCGATCTTCGATATATACGTCCTCGGAATCCCCATGCGCACCGCAAGCTCGCACTGGCTCATACCTTTCGCATTCCGGAGATCGCGAAGATTACTGGGAATACGGAACGAACCCGCATCAGTGGAATCATGGAATATCTTCCGTATGTTCCGTTGCGTCAGCAAATTCATATTTTGTACACACGGCTGATCGGAGCATGCCTCGGAAAGAATCGTGAGCGGCGTGCGGCACCTCCTGCAGCGCCGATCTTTCGTCATGAATTGGTTCAGATCGCAAAATCCGCAGCGGATCACTTCGCGCGCAGATATGGCTGGGGTGGAAACGATTGACGATAGTGTGGTCGGGGGGAATTCTACGGTATGTAATGCCATCAGTATCCTCCGTACGGCTATTTCCCACTATATATCATGGATTGCGCGCAGCGCAATATCCTGCTGCAGTACAAAAGGGGCCGCATGCGGCCCCTTTTGTACTGTATGGACGAGGATATCTTCTCCTTAGTGGGGTTCCGTCCTATCTTTCAGCTTATCGAGCATATGGTGGGCATAGTCCCG
>JAKABL010000008.1 GCA_021801885.1 bacterium | reverse complement strand
AGCCCGCAATAGAATGAAAGCTCGGAAGGCTTGGTCCACAGGATATCGGTGACGCGCAATGCGGCATTGAATTGCGAAAAATAATCCGAAAGCCCCATGGCCCAGAGGATCTCCACGCCGCTCCCCGGCGATCCGTCGAATCCCATCGGTTGGAGCGCCTCCAAAAAACGGTCGGCCGATCCCCTCCCTGCGCCCGCAGCGAGGATCACCGCGACGTCCTTCGCGAGGATCCGCTCCTTGAGGCTCTTGACCAAGGCGATGCCGATCTCCTTTTGCGCGCCGGCGCCGCCGACAGAGAACATGATGGTGAGCGGCCGGGCGGATCGCCCCGGAAGGCGGCCGAAATTCTTCGCGATGACCGGGGCATAATCGTGGATATACTTTCGGCGCGGATCGAGATTCACGAGGCGCGTGCGCATATCCGTTTTGAGCGTCCGCAACGAAGGTCCCCCGATGTTTTCCTTGGGCAAAGGATATCCGGTCATATGAATGTTCTTCTCCGGCACGCCATACAATATGAGCCGCTCGAACACCCTGTTCGTGGATGCGCAATAATGGATGCGCGTATGCCGGGGATCGCGCGGCGCCCAATCGCGCGCGACATCGGCATCGGCGGTCACGCAGAAAATATCGCCGGGATACCCGAAGAATTCCGCCATGAACGCCGTCATGAAGAATGTCGTGACGAGCGGTATGCGCTTCTCGGCGAGGCGATCCACCCAATCCTTTCCCCATCCTTTTTGTATGAATGAGAATATTTCTCCGAGGCTCCGCGTGGGCCGTGAAAGGTCCCGTTTGGGATAGAGGCTCATGATCCGCTGCAGGCGGTCGTATGCGCCGAATATAAGGGGGCCCACGATCGGCACGCGTTTGAAGCGCGAGACGGCGCCGTAAAAGCGGGCGGCGTCTTTCCACAATTCCCTGTCGCGCCGAGGAATGCCTTCGTAATCGTTCGCGTTCAGTACGGCACCATCGGGCGAAAGATCCCTGAGCGGATAGGCGGTACGCTGGTGTCCGTATCCCATACTGACGGCCACCACCCATGCCCTGCCGCGTGGACCGCCGGAACCATTCTTATTCATTGTTCAATTATAACAATACTTTTCCACGGCGCCGAAAATAAAAAACCGACCCGAAAAGGGTCGGCATGAAAGAGTAACCGCCGGTTACCCTTCGATGGTTTTCATGGATTCTGCCTGTTCGCACCCCATTGCGGCGGGGGATCGCCGAACCAAATGGATGTCTTGAGGGATCAGATCATCGATCATCTTGCGCGCATGTCCACGATAAGCATCGCGCATATCCGCATATTCGAGAAATTGTCGAAGATGGAATATTGCCTTTCGCGGATTTCGCAGAAAATTGCGCCGGTTAAGGCAAAACAGACCAAGATTGTAATGGGCGTCCGCATAGCACGGATGGATTGCGATGGCTTTTTCATACCATACCGCTGCTTCAAGGAAGAGCTCTTTTTCCTCCAGTGCAATGGCGAGATTGTAACATGCGGTTGCGTTGCGGGGATCCGCTGCAACCGCGTTACGATAATAACGCCGTGCACGCGTAAAATCCCCCATAGAAAAACAGAGGTTCCCCGCATTGATCCATGCCTCAACGCACATCGGGTCGCAATGGATCGCTTCCCGGTAGAACGCTAATGCAAACATGACGACTGAGTGCGTATACGGCCGCATTTGCTCCGCTGCCAATCCCCGGCGGAAGAGATCTTCGGCCGCTGCCTGGCGTTCTCTGCGCGATCGATCGTAAAGCTCATACATATTGCTTCCTTCGATCCGATGATACCACCTCATAACCCCCTCCTTATTCAGGATGGATGCTGCTTTCAGCATAGCAGTCAATCATCAAAGCTTCAATACAATAAGGCATCCGCGTAGGAGACAAAAATAAAGATAGCTATGGACTTGCGACCTCCGCTGTCAGCTGCCCGGTGCTTTGGTTCCACGGCACAAGTCTCAGCGTATAGATGCCGGTGGAAGGAAGGGTGTAATTGTCCGTGATGATGCCGCTGCTGTTGCCCTGACCGGCCCAATTCGAAACAAGCTGATTTCCCGAAGGACCGTACAATACCAATTGAACGCTGGTATTCGGATAGGTATCCGATGAGCCGTTGTCGAACAGAATGGCGATGGTGGTGCTCGCGGTGCCACTGAAAGTGAGGGAATCCGTCTGGCCGACGTACTGGTTGCTCATGGTCGTCGATGCGTTGAAGGCAATCGTGCCGGTGGCGTCGGTGTAGGAGATCATCTTGGCTGTCAGCTGCCCGGTGCTTTGGTTCCACGGCACAAGTCTCAGCGTATAGATGCCGGTGGAAGGAAGGGTGTAATTGTCCGTGATGATGCCGCTGCTGTTGCCCTGACCGGCCCAATTCGAAACAAGCTGATTTCCCGAAGGACCGTACAATACCAATTGAACGCTGGTATTCGGATAGGTATCCGATGAGCCGTTGTCGAACAGAATGGCGATGGTGGTGCTCGCGGTGCCACTGAAAGTGAGGGAATCCGTCTGGCCGACGTACTGGTTGCTCATGGTCGTCGATGCGTTGAAGGCAATCGTGCCGGTGGCGTCGGTGTAGGAGATCATTCGAAGAGTGAGGTGCCCCGTGTTCGTGCTTGCGGGCTGGAGCTTCACTGTATAGGTACCGGAAGAAGGAAGGGTATAGTTATCAACAAATATACCACTGCTGTTGCCATAGCCGGACCAGACCGAGGTGATCTGGCCCCCGGTTGGACTATAGAAATAAAGGCTCGATCCAAGGCTTGGATAAGTATCTGATGAGCCGTTGTCAAAGGTGATGGCAACGGTTTGGCCGGCGGTGCCACTGAAGGTGAGTTGGGAAGTTTGTCCTGCCACAGTATTGCCGATCGTCGTTGATACGTTGAAAGGAAGTGTGCCCGGAGGAATATTCCCCAATGCAGTGCTCGACGCATAGAAATTGATCGGGGCAAGGGTAAGATTCGTGCCGGCGGTGCAGAGATCGGCATAGGTGGTACTTTCGTTCGCACAGACCTGCTGATACTTCGTGCTCTGCACGCCTGCGGTGATCTCATACTGCGTACCGTTCGTCTCATACGTATAGTAAAGGCCTTGGGACGCCTGATTCACGGGGTCTACGGGGAGGGAACCGAAGGGAGCGCCATAGCTCATAGCCTTGAAATCGATGGGAACCCAGCCGGTGCCGTTCGTCGCGCGGTAATCGGAAGATGAGGCACAGGCATAGGTATCGCCCGTGGGGAGCGAGGAGAGATCCGTGATATCGCTACAGGTGGGAGAGCTGTCGGGGAGCGAGGTATAAACGACGGAGCTCGATCCCATGCTACCGCCGGGGACGTCCGTCTGATAGAGGCCCACGGCACTGTTCAGGGTGGAAAGATCCGCAACCCTGTTCGCGTCGCGCGCCTGAGCAAGCAATTGAGCGGGATTGAGAACGAGAACCACAACCACCGCAAGGATGGCGATAATGGCGATCACGATCAGAAGCTCGATGAGGGTGAAGGCACTGCGGGAGATCGTTCCTTTCCGAGATAAATGTGAATGCATAATAGAGAATACGGCGCCTACTTCCACACTTCTATTATAAAGGAAAGCATACATCGATGCAGCGCGAACAGATAATCGCTCGAGCCACAGAGGAAAATGCGGCACCGACACGAAGGCGACGCCATGATAATGACCGGCGAATATTCGCCGGCCATTATGCAATGCATTTTACGCCTCGAGATCCTTCTTCTTTTCTTCGAATTCCTCTTTTCCGATTTCTCCTTTGGCGTACCGCTCCTTGAGGGTATCCATTGCAGAATGGCCCCAATCGCGCCATCTTCGACGATGACCGGGCATGAGCCATCGGATAAGGATGAAGAGTCCAATGACCGCTAAAATCCAGAACAGAGCCATAAAAATCCACTCAAATCCCCCGCCATATCCCCATCCCATCATGCCATAGGGTCCATAACCATAATTTCCATAATATCCCATCGCAGTAATTATAGTGTGGTAATTGTTATTAGTTCCCAGAATCGACCATTCCTGGGTAAAGTCATTATTTATAGAGCGCTGTAGATCATAATTTTATAGAATGGCCTGCATACCGGCGAAGGCACCATCTGCGACGATACGGGCGGCGCATACGGCATAACACCCGCCACGCGGCCGGTCCCGCTCACTACTACAACCTAACCCCTCCCCGTATTATTGCAAATTCCCCTTTCACGACACCATACCATCGCCCATTCCCTCCCAATAAAAGGGGCGCACCATTGCGGCGCGCCCTCCTATTCAGATAATGTGTGCGCTATGATCCCTGCGCGGCAACGTAACGCTCGAGCAGCGTCGCCGCCGCGATTCTCCCAATATCCGAAGGTACTGGTCGAAAATCATATCGCGTTTCATCGCGATCTTCCACGATATTTTTGAGGAGCAGGACCGTTCCGTGCGCATCGACGGAAAAACTTTGCAGTTTCCAGGTGCCATCGGGAAGAGGTCCCCATCGCACCGACGCAAACCCTCCGCGTGCAACGCGCCCGAAAAATCCGTACCCATAGGTCACATCGCGAGTGAGATGCCCTCGCATACTGATGATCCTTCCCGTGCGCTCATCGAGGACGATCGTCCCCTTCATTGCGGCAACGACCCTCCCTCTCCAGCTGGTAGGCGCGCGGTGGACCTTTGGCATGAATGCGATCGTTTGCACGTCACCATCGCCATCATCGCACTCAAATCGCACCGCATCGGGAAGCAAGGCGAGAAACTCGTCGGCATCTTTGGCATCCGAATCCATATGCGCCCTGGTCGATTCAAGAAAGGGACCCTTATAGATCCTTTTTCCGTCACGCATGAACTTGAGCGCAAGGGTTCCTTGGGTGATCTCGATCCTCGCTTCGACGGTCACGACGCCGTTTTGAATATTACGAACGGTATACATCCACCGTCCATGATGTGCCTCTTCGGCACGTTGGAGATACACGGCGTTCCGGACCAACTCCGCCGCGTGCTGAGGGGAATTACACTGCGGCTGAGCATCTGCCCGCACTATGGGCAAAAGCAAAAACGCAAGGACGAAAACGTGACGATATCCCATCTTCACGGCAGTACTCCTTTGAAGAAATCCGGCATCCGAGAGGATACGGGTCTTGCTGGCCGTATTCTATCTCCAATAGCACATATAATCAACCGCGATCAGAGAGGCCCTAAGGCCGATGCGGAATAATATCCTGCGAAACTTCGCAGCGTCACGAAATCGCCAATTTATAGTCTTCCGGGAAGAAATATTGCGATATTTTGTAGATTGTATAGGTAATGTACGGCGCCGCGAGCACATCGATCGAATAGTGGACATGGGCAAGGAGTACACCAAACGCGAACAGAACACAAAGGACAAGATAGACATACCTCCAGAACTTGTCTTTCCAGAAAATAAGCATCATGAGGAATGTAAGGCCCGTATGGCCAGAGAAGAAAAATCCTGCCTCAAGGCCCAGGCCGGTATAAATACTGTCCCAAAAGTCGGTACCGGGGTTGATCTGGCCCGGATAAATGCCAAGGTGCGTCACGGATACAAAAACGGCGCGCGTCGCAATAAAGATCGCTGCGGCCTTAAGGGAAAAGATAAGATACTTGGGTTTTGCAAGCAGCAGAACGATTGTGCCCGCAATGGCCAGCAATGCACCTTCAACGATAAGAAAATTGACGTTGACGACGGGGAGGATGCTCAGAAGGAGATCCGGCACGGAGTTGCTGGGCACTCTTTCCGAATATATCGAGGCATAAAATTGAAAGACTACAGCAAGGCCGAGCATGACGAGCGCAACAAGAAGCGAGCGCACATGCTCGCGCGTGAAGAACGATCTATAAGACGATGTCATGATGTTCAGTATACCAAATAGCGAGTGGCTTCGAAACAATACCCCGCCCGAAGAACGATTTGCTATACTTAAAGAAAGGCCGAATTATCGTAATAATTTCATATAAATCTATGTGGAAGCAGTGGATTAACTTCATTTTTGGGCTTCTCGTCATCCTCTTCGCCTCTATGGGCGGATCGACGACGTGGCTCATGATCCTCGGCATCCTCATTGCGATCCTTGCCCTTTGGGCGGCGCTTGAGAAGAAATCGGCATAGATTCCGACCTCTTCCGAGGATAAAAACATCGCCCGTTAAGGCGATGTTTTTATATCCATCGCATAAAAACGACCGACAAAAGGCCGTATGCATCACCGGAATCATCGCGCGTCCATAAAAGTTGTATCGTCGCCGCTCTTTTCTTATACTTGAACCATCGTATAGCCATGATCAAAAGCTATCTCATTTATTTTCTGACCGGCGGCATTTTCACCGTGCTCATCGTAGCCGCGGAAGAAAGCGGCTACCGCATGCTCTCGGGATTCGCCACGCTCATGCCCGTGTTCACGCTTGTGGCATATGCTTTCATTGGCGAGACGAGCGGCGCCAAAGCGGTCGGTCAAAACGCATGGTTTGTGCTCGTGGGCACCATTATTTCATGGATTCCCTATATGATCGTGGTCGCCTACCTCGCCCCACGCTATGGCTCGCGCATCGCGATCGGGACTGGCCTTGCGCTATTCTTTATCCTTGCAGCCATCTACATCCCTATCGTATATCATTATCATTGGTTCGGAGAGTAAGAGCGGTTGTAGTATATTTTGACGGTATCCTCGGGATGCCCGTATAATGAGGCATATGTCAAACCTTACTAAGAATGTCCTTTGGGCGGTCATTACCCTTATCGTTATTTCGCTGTTATTCTCGCTTTTTGTCGCACCCGCGTCGCAGCCCGCAACGATCAGCCTCAGCAAGCTCGCGAGCGATATCGCCGCGGGGCAGGTGAAAGAAGTCAAAGTGAGCGGCAGCCAGCTGAACATCGTCATGACCGACGGTAGCGCCGCGACATCACAAACGGAGAGCGGCACGAACATCACGGACACCCTTAAAAACCTCGGCGTGACCAGCCAGGAGCTCCAAGCAGTGAATCTCCAGGTGGTCAACCAAAGTGGTTGGTCGTATTGGCTCAGCCTTCTCATTGTACCGATTCTCGAACTCTTGGGTATTGGCTTCATCTTCTGGTTCATGTTCCGTCAGGCGCGTTCCGGGGCGAATCAGGCCTTCACGTTCGGGCGGTCTAATCTTAAGCTATCCTCATTCAAAGATCGCATACTATTTAAGGATGTCGCGGGCCTTAAGGAAGCAAAAGAGGAACTCATCGAGGTCGTCGACTTTCTGAAGAATCCCAAGAAATTCCTCGATCTCGGCGCGCGCATCCCGCGCGGCATTCTCCTTATGGGCCCGCCGGGAACCGGCAAGACACTCGTCGCCCGCGCGATCGCCGGCGAAAGCAATGTCCCCTTCTTCTTTATCTCGGCATCGGAGTTCGTGGAAATGTTCGTCGGCGTCGGCGCAAGCCGCACCCGCGATGCCTTCATGACCGCAAAGCGCTCTGCGCCGGCGATCCTCTTTATTGACGAGATCGATGCAGTCGGGCGCCAGCGCGGCGCAGGCATGGGCGGCGGCAATGATGAACGGGAGCAAACGCTCAATCAGATCCTCGTGGAGATGGACGGATTCGACCGCGATACGCGCGTGATCGTCCTTGCGGCCACAAACCGCCCCGATGTGCTCGACCCGGCACTCCTCCGCCCCGGACGCTTCGACCGCCGCATCATTCTCGACCTCCCCGATATGAATGACCGCGAAGCCATTCTTAAAATCCATGCGCAAGGCAAGGTCGTCGACGCAAATGTCGATTTCCGCCGCGTAGCCCAGCGTACCCCGGGATTCTCCGGTGCGGACCTCGCGAATCTCATGAACGAGGCGGCGATCGCCGCTGCGCGTCACGGACAAAAGACCGTCACCCAAGCCGATCTCCTCGAGGCGGCCGAAAAGGTCATTATGGGCCCCGAGCGGCGCTCCAGGGTCATTTCCGCGCACGAAAAAGAGATCACCGCGTACCATGAAGGAGGCCATGCGCTCGTCGCGGCATCCCTCAAAGACGCCGACCCGGTCCAAAAAGTCTCCATCATCGCACGAGGATTTGCGGGGGGCTACACCATGAAGCTCCCGAACGAAGATGTGCACCTCAAAACGCGCGCGCAGTTCATGGCCGACCTCGCCATGATGATGGGAGGGTACGCATCGGAAAAACTGACCTTCGGCGATATCTCGACCGGCGCGTCGAACGACCTCAAAGAGGCATCCGACCTCGCGCGAAAGCTCGTCACCCGCTACGGCATGAGCGAGCTCGGTCCCATCACCTTCGGCAAGACCGAAGATATGATCTTCCTCGGACGGGAAATTACGACCGACAAGAATTATTCAGAGAAGGTTGCCGGCGAGATCGACGAACAGGTAAAGAAATTCCTTACCCATGCCTATGAGGTGGCGGAGAGAGTTCTGAAGTCCCATAAAACCGCACTTAAAAAAATCGCGGATACGCTCATTGAAAAGGAGACGCTGGAGCAGGACGAGTTCAATGCCGTCCTTAAGCCCTTCAAGATAAAACCTATGGTCGCATAAGAAATCCCCGCATTATGCGGGGATTTCTTTTTGCCGGTAGTGGGCATGCCAGGATTCGAACCTGGAACCGGACGTGTATAAGACGTCTGCTC
Organism: bacterium; assembly: GCA_021801885.1. Classification (GTDB taxonomy): domain Bacteria; phylum Patescibacteriota; class Minisyncoccia; order UBA6257; family 2-01-FULL-56-20; genus JAKAGE01. Next base: position 10,660 of record JAKABL010000008.1, on the reverse strand, counting down.
TACCGTTGAGCTACATGCCCTTTCGCGCCTTTTTCAATATCCACCTACGGACATCGGTATAAAGATGCAATCATAATGGCCGATTACCGAAATAAAATCGATCGCGCCTGCTTTAGAATAGAAGATACGGAACGATAAGTAAACAACGTACTAGGGGTTTTCTGCGGCGTCAAAGGCCTTAAGTGCGTGCGTAGCTTGGTTATTATAGTTATTGATGGCGTTGATATCGGTGTTGATCTGCGTCACTTCGCTCGTGACTTCCGCATTGGTGCCCGATTGTCCACTGAAGCGAGCCTGAAGTGTATCAAGGAGCTTGCCAAGATCGCCGCTATAATTTACAAGCTGATTGATGAGCGCGAGTTCGCTCGAAATGGCCTCAAGCGCATCTTGTTGCGCCGCGAGATCTTTGACCCCGGAAAGCGACTGCGTCATCGTCTGGATCTGGTTCGAAAGATCAACGGCCTGACCCCGAAGACCGCTCGCCTGGGCCACGAGGCCCCGCGTAAGGGAAAGCGCTTGGCTATAATTACCCTCCTTGTCATATTGATCGATCTTCGCAAGTTCCGCAGTGGAGCTATTAGAGGTCGCCACGATGGCTTCCGCGATGATGGCGCCCTGATTGCGGGCCGTGGTGAACGAATTCGGTATTCGGTTCTGGCCCTGCCAAAACGCCGCGAAGGCATAGCCTGCAGCTATTACTGCGATGAAAATCACAAATATGAGGGCCTTTCGCGAGAAGCTGGACATGGCAATCGAATAAGATAGTTTTAGCAGAATAGGCTCCGAAAATCAAGGATGACCCGCTCCGGGAATTCTCTGAAAAAAGATTTGATTTTGAAGAATATTTAGTATTTACTTATGGGGTGTTTGCGCGGCATCATCGCCGTCCGCATCTCGCGGGTATGGTATAACGGTATTATGTCACCCTTCCAAGGTGAAGACACGGGTCCGACTCCCGTTACCCGCTCATCCCGATCCTCTCAATAAAGCGCCGCACCCATTTCGGGGCGATGCGTGCTGTTTGTATGTACGGCAAAAGCGGAACATGCATGGGATGGGTTCGATGCCCCGTGCAACAATGCAGCTATCAATAATAGTATGAAAACGGGTTGCCTTATACCCATATAAGGGTGGCGGCAAAGGACCATTAAAGGGTCTTGCGAACGCGCGTCAGGAACTATAAAAGGGCAATTGCCCTCGTCGTAATAATAAATGACGTAAAGGGAATTGCCCTTGAAACCTCTGTGCAACCTTCTGTGGGTGTTGCATCCCAATGTGTGGCTCGTAAGCCAAGATACTGCCGCGCTATAGCAGCGGCCCAGATAGATATATGCTTCTGTGAAGTTCCTATAGTAAGTATACAAAAAATCATCGGCGGGCGCCTGTGGATAACTCTGGAACGAAAAGCGGCCCCGCAGGGCCGTTCTCGACAGGGCGCGCAATCTGCTCTGCTACGACTTCTTGATGATTTCGTCAATAACGCCGTAGCTTTTTGCCTCTTCGGCAGAGAGCCAAAAGTCACGTTCAGTATCCTTTTCGATCTTGTCCAACTTCTGTCCCGTATGCTTTGCGAGCACCTGGTTCAGTCGCTGCTTTGTCTTAAGGATCTGCCGCGCGGAAATCTCTATTTCCGTCGCCTGTCCGCCGATCGAATCCACCGCAACCTGATGCAGTAATATCTCCGAATTGGGCAGTGCAAAGCGCTTTCCTTTTTTTCCCGAGGCGAGAAGGAACGCGCCCATCGATGCGGCGATGCCCACGCACATCGTGGATACGTCCGGCTTCACATATTGCATGGTGTCATAGATGGCCATACCCGCGGTAACGGATCCTCCGGGGCTGTTGATATACAGCTTGATGTCCTTCTTCGCATCCTCGTGCTCGAGAAAAAGAAGCTGCGCGATGACGGTATTCGCTACCGCATCGGTCACCGGGCCCCCGAGAAAAATGATGCGCTCTTTAAGCAGGCGGGAATAAATATCGTATGCCCGCTCACCATTCGGCGACTTCTCGATGACCGTAGGAATTAGGTATTGATTTTCGTATTCCATAAATGGGTCTGTTGATTAATTATTGCCGCACTCCTGATCACTTATCGGCCTTTTCTTTTCGATAGGTTTCGCGAGTCTTCTCTATCTCTTGCTTTGCCGAGGCCGCATCCGTCCAGCCCGATACCGCGGTCTCTTTCTTCTGGAGGATCTTATAGGTCTCGAAGAAATTCATAACCTCCTTCAGGAGATGGGGGTTATAGGATTCAATATCCTTGAGGTCCTTGATCGCATCGAAGCGCGGATCGTCGGCATACACCGCAAGCACTTTTTCGTCTGGATCCCCGGAATCCACCATATGCATGAGTGCGATCGGCCGAACCTCCGCCACGCATCCAGTGAAGAGCGGGTCTCCGCCGATCACGAGCACATCGAGATGGTCGCCGTCTTCGGAGCGGGTCTCGGGGATGAATCCGTAATCGAGCGGATAATGATATGAGGGATAGAGCACGCGATCGAGCTTGAAAAGTCCGAGCGCCTCGTCGAACTCTATCTTATTGCGACTCCCCCGCGGTATCTCAATGACCGCATTGAATTTTTCCGGAGCATCCTTCCCTATCGGCACGTTCTCCCAGGGTGACATGATAGATATACGATTAAGATTTATGTTTGTGTGCGCAAGATTCCGAGACGGCTATATGCTGAGGTCCTCGTGCTGCTCCTCGTCGCTTTCTTCCACCTGAACCTGATCCTGTCCTTCGAGCATTCCTGCCACTCCTCCCTCTTGCACTTCTTCGGGATTGGCCTGGGAGCGCACATCGATCTTCCAGCCGCTCAGCTTTGCCGCCAGGCGGACATTCTGTCCGCCTTTGCCGATCGCAAGTGAAAGCTGATTTTCCAATACGAACGCCCTTGCTTCGCGGCGAGGCAAGATTTCAACATGTTCCACGGTCGCCGGCGAAAGCGCATTTGCAATGAACTGCTCGGGGTCATCGGCCCACTCTATGATATCGATCTTTTCATTGCCAAGCTCATTATTGACCGCCATGACCCGCGTTCCACGCTGCCCAACGAGTGCGCCCACGGGATCGACGCCTTCCATCTTTGAGGCTGCCGCGATCTTTGTGCGATTGCCGGGCTCCCGAGCGATGGCCTTAATCTCGATTGCATCCTCGGTAAGCTCGGGCACTTCCATCTTGAAAAGCTCGACCACAAAACGCGGATGGGACCGCGAAAGAATGATGCCCGGCAAACGAGTGTCCTCCTGTACCGCGAGCACGAGAAAACGCAATCGCTCTCCCGCACGATAATGTTCGCCGGGGATCGATTCGTTCGCAAACATCACGCCGATCGTGCGCCCAAGGTCCACAAAAATATTGCCACGCTCGAAGCGCTGCACGACACCGCTCACAATCTGCCCCTCCTTTCCGCGCCACTCGGCGAGGATCGAATCGCGCTCCGATTCGCGAAGCTTTTGAAGAATGACTTGCTTTGCCGTCTGTGCGGCAATGCGCCCAAACTCTTCGTACGTCTCGAGGGGAAAGGATACTTCATCCCCTACCTTCGCCTCGGGATCAATCTTGCGCGCCTCATCGAGCGTAATATGCCGCTCCGCGTTGAAGCGAGGAAGTTTTTGCTCGTCACCTCCATTCTCTGCAGGAGCACTTCCCGCAGTCACCTCCCCCACTGCCGCCTCTTCCTCTCCCTCCGCAACGAAACGCACCGTAGTCTCATCGACCACGGTCTTCACCTGCCAGAAATGAAGTTCTCCGGTCTTTTGATCCAGCTTGCACTTCACCACATCGCTCCGATCGGCATACTCTCTTTTATAGGCCGCGGCGATCGAAGATTCGATCACATCCAGGACCTTTTCCGGCTCAAGTCCTTTTTCATCAGCGACCTGCTTCAAGGCCTTGGTAAGTTCTTTTATGTTCAGCATATTGTTCTATACAATTTTTTTATCTATCACTTTCTTTTTTAAAAACTCCGATCCTCTTCCTGAAAAAAGGACCGCTTGAAAGCGGCCTTTAACCATGCCTACATTATATTTTTTTTTAAGGTACTATGTCAAGTCTCAGCCTGCAGCTTCATCACACATTTTTATAGTGGGCGATGTCGAAGCGACGACGATCGAAATATATCCGAATCGCAAGCAAGTCGATTTCCCACCCTCTTTCATCGTCCATAATGTCGGGATTTAAGAGAAGGAATTTTTCGCAGGCACGGATAATTCGATGACGCTTCGCGGATGAAAAACGATCCTCCGGAGAGAATATATAGGGAGAAAAATCCTTTCCAAAACTAGATTTTACCTCAAAAAACGTGAGGGTGCCTGAATTATTTTTTGCAACAACATCAATTTCATCAAATCCAATTCGATAATTTTTATTTATTAATAAATAATTATTTTTTAATAGATAGCGAATTGCTATATTTTCTCCTAATTTTCCTATAAATTCATTTTTATTCATTTTAAAAAAATAGAGAAATCTTTAATCTTTTTAAATGTGTTTAGCGCTAAACACATTTAAAAATAATTAAAATTATGTTTGTCGCTAAACACATTTTTAATCTTTTTTAATATGTTTGTCGCTAAACAAAATTGTAAAACATTTTTGTTTAGCAGTAGGTTTTATCGCATTATCGGCTTATATAATTAACATTAAATCCGGCAAATTTAGAGTTCATTTTTTGCAGGATTAAGAAAAAATTGCCGGATTATTTTTATAATGAATTGCCGGATAAATATTAAAGCAAATATGATAAATATTTTTAAAAGAACCGTATTGACCTTGAGAGGATATTCGATTTATGCTGAATCCTATATGAACCAAACACAATTGACGAGCTATAAAGAAAAATTAGAGAAGGAGCGCTTGAGCCTTCTTGAGCAAATAAAGAAATCGGAGCAGCCATCAGATTTTGGAGATGATGTGGATGACTTCGAAGAGGAGACCAACGAAGCGGAAGATTTTAGCAACAAACTTGCCGAGGCGGGGGATCTTAAACAACGTCTCGCTGAAATCGATATCGCCCTCAGCAAAATAAGAAATGGGGGCTATGGAGTTTGCACGGACTGCGGAAAGGAGATCGATAATGAAGTGCTCTCGATCAGCCCAGAGGCGCCTCTCTGCAAAAGTTGCCAAGCAAAAAATTGATAACCTCTCGAGGAAAATAGACCCGGTCCCCTCTGGCCCCTAAGATGCCAAAGGGGATTTTAATTTTCTTTATGAATGGCGTGCTTCAATTGATGCATGGAGGCGAAAAAGCGTGTCGCAAGACTTTATTCAGGAGAGCTGGAAGGAGTCGATGCGCGAATCGTGGAAATAGAAGCTGATGTGAGCGTGGGTCTTCGCACGTTTAATATCGTGGGGCTTGCGGATCGCGCGCTCAACGAAGCAAAAGAGCGCGTGAACTCGGCGCTTAAAAATTCCGGGGTAAAACCTCCGAGCAGAGAAAATCGAAAGGTGACCATCAATCTTGCACCTGCGGATATGAGGAAGACGGGCTCGCACTATGATCTCGCTATTGCCCTTGGATATCTTCTTGCAAGCGGACAGATCAGAGAATTCGAAACGCGCGATATAATTTTCCTCGGCGAACTTGCCCTGGACGGGAGACTGCGTCCTGTAAGTGGAATTCTAAACATTGCGGAACGCGCAGTGCGCGAAGGATTCACGCGTATCGTCGTGCCGAAAGAAAACGCGAACGAAGCGGCGGCGATCCGCGCGATCGGCGCGCTGCCCGCCGAAACCCTGAGCGATGTTGTCGCTATACTTGAGGGAAAAAAAGATCCGATATCTTATACCTACTCGGATCAACGCAACAGACCACAAAATGATCGCGTTGATTTTGCGGAAATTTCCGGCCAGGAAAATGCGAAACGCGCACTCATGATCGCTGCAGCGGCTCGGCATAATATGCTCCTTATTGGACCTCCGGGAGTGGGGAAAAGTATCCTCGCGCAGGCGATGGCGGGGATACTCCCCGAATTGAGCGAAGAGGAATCGATTGAGATCACTAAGATATGGAGTGCTGCAGGGCTTTCGGATGGAGGCCTTCTTCGTGAACCACCTTTTCGGGCACCTCATCAAACCGCGTCCACCATTGCGCTTATAGGAGGGGGAGGGGAACCGCGGCCAGGAGAAATAAGTCTTGCTCATAAAGGAGTGTTATTTCTCGATGAATTGCCGGAATTCCCGCGAGCCTCGCTCGAAGCACTGCGCCAACCTCTCGAAACAGGAGAGGTTCATATTGCTCGGGCAAAACATTCAATAGCATTTCCTGCACGCTTTACGCTCGTCGCCGCAATGAATCCATGTCCATGCGGATACTATGGCAGCGCCACGAAAGAATGTACCTGCTCCGCATATGAAGTGGTCAAATATCAAAAGCGGATATCGGGACCTCTTCTCGATCGTATGGACCTCCAAATAAAAATCGGCGCCATCCATCTTGGCCCCTGGGGTAATGAAAAAGAAAATGAACCAATGAGTTCAAGGAGTGCGCGGGAGAAAATATGGATGGCAAAGCAAGCACAGCACACGCGGTTCAAGGGGAGCGCAAAAACCAATGCCGACATGACGCCAAAGGAGATAAAAGAATTTGCACAACTAACCAATGATGCGCGATCGTTCCTTGGCGAAATCACCCAACACCATCTGTCGCCACGCGCATACTACAGAATAATAAAAACTGCGCGCACGATCGCGGATCTTGAGGGAGAATCCGCGATATCAAAAATTCATATCGCCGAAGCGTTTGGCTATCGCGTAAAAGACCTCTGGTAAAAAGAGGTTCTATTTACCGGTCGGAATAATGAGCGCAATGCCGGAAGACAAAAAAGTCGGAATGGGACTCGAAGCCGACGAAAGATCTACCGAAGGATTCGCCTGGACAATCTGGTTTATGGACACATTATAGGAAGAGGCGATGGATGCAAGTGTGTCTCCTTGCCGTGTCGTATAGATAACGCCGGAAACGGGGAGGATTTTGATGCTCTTTCCGGGAATCACCACGCCGTTTTTAAGCTGGGGATTCGCGGCAGTAATGGTATTTACCGTAATACCGAAATAGGCGGCAATGGAAGGCAGTGTGTCCCCGGGACGAACTGTATAATTAATGATTCCGGAACGGGTAGTAGAATCCGTGAATGTTCCTCCGGGATCCCGCACGGTTCCGGCAGTGGCATCAAACGCATCGCTTACTTCCTGAGCAAGATAATTTCCACTCGCATTCCCATAGCTTTGGTAGGCGAGGGAAGTAGCATCCTGACCGGGGGAGGTTGCCGCAATCGTGATGTCATTTATGGAATGCAATGATTGGGCGGCGGACGCTCTCGAGATAAGAGAAACAACGCCCCACGTGCTTCCCGAAGGGTCATTTTTGACGGCAAACGCGACGTTGATCGCGACCGTACCAATTACCAAGAAAACAGCCACGGTTAATGGCATGTAATCCTTTCTTACCTTTTCCAAAATAGTACCAATAGATTTATACTACCATAATGCCGGAAACACCTCAATACCCAGAAAATCCCCATGCAAAAAGGAATCCAGGAGAAACTATCGACGAAATGAAGCGAGAATCGCTGAATCAGGCACAGCAAAAGGCGGCCGAAGCGGCTCCTGGACCTCTTTTAATAGTGGCAGGGGCGGGAACGGGGAAGACAAAGACGCTGGTCGGTCGTATTATATGGCTCACACAAGAAGGCATTTCCCCCGAACGTATATGCGCGATAACGTTCACCAATAAAGCGGCGAAAGAGATGGCCCGCAGGGTTGGCAAAAAAGGACCTTTTTTGGGGACCTTCCATGCCCTTGGCGCACGGATACTGAGAAAAGAATGCCGTATGCTCGGCAGGGAGCCCAATTTTGCCATCTTCGATAGCCATGATTCGTTCGATCTCGTCAAAAAAGCGACGAAAGAGGTGATACCTCCGAAGAAAAAAGAGGATGAGGGGCCGTTTCCCGCGACCAAAGCGCAGCGTGCCGCGAAGCAGGAGACTCCCGCATATTTTGCGGAAAAAATATCGGAAATAAAAAACCTCGGCGAAGAAGAGGCTATTGCCCAGGACCGGACCCTCTCGTCGTCCGCGGAGAAGCGCGCACGCACCTTGCGCATCTACGAAAAATACGAGGAACTTCTTCGGCGCAACAACGCATTCGACTTCGACGACCTTATCGGCAAGGTGGTTGAACTTTTCAAAACGCATCCGGAAGTGCTGCGGCGCTATCAAACGATGTTCGATGCCGTGCTCGTGGATGAATATCAGGATATCAATCCAAAACAATATGAGCTCGTATCCCTGCTCGCGGGTGCGCACAGAAATTTAAGCGTGGTGGGCGATGACGAGCAGACGATCTACAGCTGGCGCTATGCCGACATCGCGACCTTCCTTAACTTCGACAAAGATTGGGAAGGTGCAAAGGTCCACTTCCTGGAACAGAATTATCGTTCAACGGGGACCATCATTCGTGCGGCTGCTGCGGTCGCGGCGAACAACCGCGTGCGCACGCCGAAAACATTGTGGACGGAGAATCCCGAGGGCGAGCATATCACGCTCTTCGAGGCATGGGGTGAGAACGACGAAGCGGAATGGATCGCGGAGCGCATAAAGCGCCTCCGCGCGAGCGACAAAAATGCCGACATCGGTATTCTCTATCGGACGAACGCACAATCGCGCGCGATCGAGCAAGCGCTCATTCGTTACAATATTCCCTATCGGATCTTCGGGGGATTGAAATTCTATGAAAGAAAAGAGGTGAAGGATGCGGTCGCCGCGCTCCGCTTCATCGCGAATCCCCGCGATGAAGTCGCCAAAGAACGTCTTGAAAAGGGTCTGACGAAACGGCGTTTCGCCGCATTTGCCGCGGCCCTCACGGCATCGCCGGCACCGGCGGCAGCGCTCACCCCGCTCGATGCCCTTAAACTATTCCTTGATTCTTTCCGCTATTTTGATTACCTTGAAGCGAACTTTACGAATGCCGATGAGCGCGAGGAGAATGTGACCGAACTCATCGCCTTCGCGTCCGAATTCACGGATCTTAACGAGCTATTGGAACGCCTCAGCCTGCTTGAGGCGGCGGAGGCCGCGGAAGGAGGAAAGGGTGCGCGAGAAGATGCCCCGCAAGGGAAAGAGGTGAACCTGATGACGATCCACCTTGCCAAAGGGCTTGAGTTCGATACGGTCTTCATTGCCGGCGCCGCGGAAGGACTCCTCCCGCACGGGCGCTCAATAGAGGATGAGGCATCGCTCGAGGAGGAACGGCGCCTTATGTATGTGGCTATGACGCGCGCGCGCAAGGCGCTCCACGTAAGCTTTTATGGCATTCCCTCCCGCTTCGTCGGCGAGATCCCCGAGGACTGCATTTCATATATAGAAGAGGGGAGCGAGAAGGGAGGGATGGCAAACGATCTTTCCGAAAGGTATAACGAGCGCGACGATGCACCCTGGGAAGAAGAAAATGTCATTCAGTTCGATTGAACGCATCCGCGCAAAGATATTATGAGAAAACTTGGTCAACATTTCCTAAAAAATAAAAAGGTTGCGGCGGCGATTGCCGATGCCGTTGCTCCCCGTACGGGCGATGACGTGATAGAGATCGGCCCCGGTCACGGGGAGCTCACGGCCCTCCTCGCGGAAAGATGCAATGCTGTCGATGCACCACTCACCGTGATCGAACGCGACCCGCGTCTCATTGAAGGATTGCGTTCGCGTTTTTCGAACGCGTCCGACAAAAAAGATGGCCCGGATGCTTCGGACGTCGCCGTCTCTGTCATAGAAGGGGATGCGCTCACGGTACTGCCGACGCTCATGGAAGAGCGCCGCGGCGCAAAGTTCCTGCTTGCGGGAAATTTGCCCTACTATATCACCGGACACCTCCTTCGCATCATCGGAGAAATGCCGAGCCACCCGGAACGTTGCGTGTTCATGGTTCAGCGAGAGGTCGCGGAGCGGATCATTGCCGCCCCGCCCCATATGAACCGCCTTGCGGCAAGCATACAATTCTGGGCGACCCCCGCCATCATCCTTGGCGTGCCACGCGCCGATTTTTCACCTCCTCCCAAGGTGGAATCGGCGGTACTCCTCCTTACCGCGCACCCCCCGAAATCCAAAAAAGAAAACGGGGCCGCATCGAACGACGCATATTATCGCACGGTGCGGGCTCTTTTCGCCCAGCCGAGAAAGACCATCATCAACAATATTGCCGCATCCCTTCCCCAGACGACAAAGGAGACCCTCTCGGAACGGCTTGCCTCTCTTGCCCTGGCGCCCAACGCCCGCCCCCAGGACCTCTCCATAGAAGGAATCGCCGCACTCGCAAAGACATTCTTTTCCTGATCCCTCCTCCGCCCCCTCCTCAGGGGACAAGTGCGGTCATTGGGGATAAAAACGATGGTAAATAGGAGGTGGTTTGGTTTATAATAGAAGGAAATGATCGATGTCAAGAAGTTGATCATCGGATTTCTGATCCTTGCGGTCGCCGCCGTAGGTTCCGGGTTGATCCTCTCGCTGATAGGAGGGATGTCGACGCCCAACCAGGAGGCGGCAGCACAGGGACCCACGATCGCCGCAGACACTACGGGGAGCGGGCTTCTTAGTAATCTCTCCGCGACCACGACGGGCGGGACCCCCAGCGCATTTGTAAATACCGGATCGCTTCAGGGAA
>JAKABL010000007.1 GCA_021801885.1 bacterium | reverse complement strand
CGCGCGCGGTGTGATATTGAAACTCTTTGCGACATTTGCTACTATAGTATCCGTATTCCGCGGTAGCTCAATGGTAGAGCGTCTCGCTGTTAACGAGAGGGTTCCAGGTTCGAGTCCTGGCCGCGGAGCATATGGCACGCATGTCCAAATATACCCCTCGCGGGCACCGGCTTTCGGTGCGGCGCTCTTCCGCGGGCAAGGGGCTTTTTGCCGAGGAGGACATCCCGAAGGGCGTATGCGTCATAGAATATACCGGGCGCATCCTTCGCGGGAAGGACGCGGAAGATCGCGGCGGGCGGTATCTCTTCGAGGTCGATGCGCGTACGACGATCGATGGCAATGTCCCTTCGAATCCTGCCCGTTATATCAATCATTCCTGCAGGCCGAACTGCGAAGCGGTGGTGCGCGGGGGGAGAGTCTTTATTTTTTCCCGCACGCGCATCAAGGCCGGGACCGAGCTCGGCTATGATTACGGCAAAGAGTACTTCGACGAATTTATAAAGCCCAAGGGCTGTCGTTGCGAAACGCATCGCGGGAAGGCGTAGTATCCGCGACATGCTCCGTTATGCCCGTCGCGCTCCGTCTGGCGCACAAGGCCCTCTTTGATCTATTATTTCATTTATGACGCTCCGCGAAACAGTCCGCCGTGACGGCCTTCGGATCATCACCTGCGCCATTCCCACGCAGCGCATGGTCCTTGTGAGCCTCTCCGCGCTCGTGGGATCGGCATACGATCCGGAAGACCGCCAGGGACTGTTCCATTATTTTGAGCATATGGCGTTCAAAGGAACGGAGACGCGCACCGTAAAGGATATTTACGCGTTCACCGAACGCAATCTGCTTTCGACGAACGCGAGCACCTATCGCGACAGGACGGAATACTACGGCCTTGCCGTGCATACGAAGCTCGATCGCGCGTGCGACATCATCGCGGACATCTACGCGCACTCCACATTTCCCGCGACGGAGATCAAAAAGGAAAAGGGACCGGTACTCCTCGAAGCGGCGAGGAACAAGGATGATGACGGATATTTTGCGGGGCTCGTGCTCCGGGGGCTTTTGTACGAGAAGAATCCATTCCGCCAATTCACCACGGGGACGCCCGAGGGTATCGCGCGGATCAGCCGCAAGGACCTTCTTCGCGAAAAAGCGAGATGGTACGTGCCCTCGAACACCATCGCGCTTGCGGTGGGACGCGTCTCTCATGACGCATTCGTCAAGGAGATCTCCGCGCGGATCCCCATCGATCATACGAAGGCCCCGAAGGTCGCCTGGGACCCAGAATTTTCGCTCCCTCCGCGCCGTCCTGAGGAGATCGTGTTTCGGCAGGACCGCAGTAAGTCCACGATCGTCATGGGATGCAAGGTCCCGGACCGCGTGAGCGATCGTGCGGACGACGCCGAGGACTTTATGTCGGCCCTTCTCGTGTCTGGATGGAGCTCGCGTTTATGGAACGAAGTGCGCGAGGCGCGCGGTCTTGCCTATGCCGCGAGCGGCGGCGTGAGCCGCGCGGTGGGGATCGGCGCCTACTTCAGCGCCTTCGTGCAGACCTCGCCGGGCAAGGAAGCGCTCGTTGCGCGGCTCATGCGGAAGGTGCTCTTTACGCCTATCACGCAGCGCGACCGGGCGATCTTCGAAGCGACGCGCGAGGCCGTGAACGATGCCATTACGGTAGGATACGGGGAAAATCTTGATGCGTGGGCAAGTCTTATTTACGACACGATCGAGCGGGGCGAGCCTCTTTCCCGCGTAAAACGTCATTTTGAAAACGAACGGCGTATTGTGAATTCGCTCACGCTTCGCGATGCGGAGACCATGCGTCGGGAGCTCATTCGCCCCGAGCGGTTTGCGACCGTCATGGTGAGGCCGAACGTGAAATAGCGGGGGCGGGGATTTCTATTGCTCCGGCGCGGAAGATGCGCCGGCTTTTTTACGCCGCTTCGTGCCCGCGACCTTCGCGAGCATGCGCGCGATCTCAAGGGATTGCGCATGCGGTATCTCCGGCCATTCTGCGAGCGTGGTGCGACGGAGGACGAGATGTTCCGCAAGGACCGCTGCGTGCGCGGGGTCGCCCGTGAGCGGGAGGAGCAGCGCGGCGATCCTGTCGCGCGTCCGGAGACTTCTCGCGAGCGCACGGAATTCGGCGGTGATCTTCCCCGCGAACATCGCGGTAATGAGGAATGCGATCGAAAAAAGGATCGTGCTCATCGGATGGCCCTCCACGATCCCCTGATACACATAGAGGGAAAGGATGATGCCGAGCGCGACGAGGATGGCGAGGAGGATCGCGTTACGTTTCATTGGTCGCGCTCGCGGCGGTACCATCGCCGCCAGATCAGCTTGTAGACGGGGAGGTAATAGGGGACCCTATTGAGGAAAGGAATGAAGGGAAGGAAAAGGATCACGAGGAATACGCCGACCATGGTGAGCGCAACGAGCAGATCGCCGGCCGCCGCGGTCGAATAGGGGGGTATCTGATAGAGGCCGGAATAGAGGAGGAGCCACCACGGGCCGGGATAGGGACCAAGGTCTTTTGCAATGCCGAGCTGCGATCCGAGGAGGCCTTTCGCTGCCGCCACATTGCCGAGCGCTTCGCCCTGGAGGAACAGGAGGCTTTGTCCGAAGTTGTAGGTATAGACGCCATTATTGCCCGCACTTTCGGCGTTCAATGAGGCGTCCATGAATCCGCTTTGGCCAAGGCCGAGGAGCGATTGCATCATCGGTGCGACCGGTCCGTAATCGCCGTTCGGGATCGTCACGGTGCCCGCCGTTGCGGTGGCATTTTGAAGGGCGTCGTAGTAACCGTTCTCCCATGTGCGTTGCTCTGCGGGTGTTGCCGCCGCGAATTCCGCGAGCGCGGCCTGGAGCGAAGGGTCGATGCGCGACACCCGGGTGAGCGGACCGATCACATACACCTGGGCCGCATCGACGGGGACGGACGTGCCGCCCCATTGCTCGGGACTGAACCATCCGATCGCCTGCTGCGCGGGACCTTGGGTATAGGGCGGTCCGTAGGTGGCAATGGCGCTCGTGCCCATGAGGTCCCTCATCGCGGTCTCTTCGAAGAGGACGGGGTCGTGCGCGGCGACGTGCGCGATCGTCACCGGGGGATCGAACGGGGATCCGAACGCGAACGCAAGGCCGACGATGAGGATCGTGACGAACGCGAATGCCACGATCATCTCCTTGATGAGGTCGCCTTCCTTCGTGGGATAGGTGTCTTCAGGGTTCCGATGCTTAGCCATGGCGTTTCCGTTGCGGTTCGATGGGCGGTACGACGCCCTTTTCCCTGATGAGGAGAATATGAATGACGAGAAGGATGACGAGGATGGCCGGGATGACGCTAATGTGCAGACCGTAGAGCTGTCCGTTGTTCAGGACGTTGAACGTGCCGGAAAGTCCGAGTGCGTTGAACGCATCCTTGGATTGCACCTGGTTCCACTGCGCAAAGAACCCTCCTTCCATAAGGAAGCCGGTGAATGCCTCAATGACCGAAAAGAGGAGGAGGAACGCGCCTACGGCCCATGTGGCAAAGCGGCCTTCTCTCCATCCCGCCATGAAGAAGACCGAAAAGAAATGCAATGCGAGGAAGAAGAAGAACACCTGCACGCCCCAGAAGTGGATGGAGCGCATGACGAATCCGAGGGAAGAAGCCTGATACCAGAGAGGCCCTTTGAATGCCATGACCGCGCCGGAGAGGATGATGACGAACAGGCTCGTGAGCGTCAGGATGCCGAACGCATATACGAACGAGGAGACATACCGCGGGAGCCTGTCCGGCAGGAGGTGCCTCATCGGCAGGTCCTGCTCGATTTTGCGTCGCAGCGCCTCAGTGAGATTCATGGCGGACTTTTTTCTTTTTTTTGTTGAGTGCGGGATAGGGGAGGAGTACCGCGGCGATGAAGACGGTCGCGAGCAGGATATACACTATGATATTCGCTCCCATGGAAGTTCCGCTCATTGCTTATAGTATATCAAAAAATTCCATGGATGCTTACGCCGTCTCTTCCCGCGAGACCCCTTTCTTGCTTCCAAAGAACCTCACATAAAGATAGAGGTTTGCCGCCATCACGATGCCGTAGGCGAAGAAAGGGATTTCAAGCAGGGCGCCTTCAATGAGATATCCGCTTGCGCCGGTGCCTGCGGAGGAGGCGAGGAGGCGGGCGACCTGGTTCGTGCCGAGCGCGCGGCCGAGCTCATCGTCTTCGACGCGGCGCGTAAGTTCCGCCTGCTGGATCGGCACCGCGGCGACCCTGAACGCGGGTGCGATGAGGTAGACGAAGACGGCGAACGGCAGGAAGCGTATGACGGGGAACAGGACAAAAAGCACCGTGCTGACCCCCCGCGTAACGAGCATGCTCTTTACGAAACCGAACATGCGCTCGAAGAACGGTGCGGCGAGCAGTGCGCACGCGCCGATGAGGCCGCTCCAGAACGCATAGGTCGACATCTCGGCCTTCGGCAGATGATAGACGATAAGGAAGAATGGGACGAGGAACGGGACGATGAGGCCCTGGGCGAACCCGTTCAGCATTCCGGTCGCGCTGAATTTCCCTATCGTTCGCGTTTGCCGCATCGTTCGCCATTCGCCGCGATGCTCGGTCACGTGCACGAACCAGAGGAAAGGGATGCCCGCCGCCGCGATGCCCGCCGCTGCGAGAAAAAGCGCATGAATGGGGAAAAATCGTACGAGCAGCGATCCACCGGCGCCCGCGATGCCCGTGAGGAATGAGAAGAATGAAAAATATGCGGTGCGCGCTTCTTTCGGAACGAGGTCCGCGAGGACGGCATTCTGCACCGGCTGCACCGCGCCGCCTACGCCGCCGCTCGCGAGCGATCCGGTGGCGGAATATCCGCCAAGCATGGCCGCGGTAACGATGGTAAGGAGGTCGGGGGCGAAATACACGAGAAGCGCGCTGAGGGGAAGGAGTGCGCTCGTAAGGAGGAGGGTGGTGCGTTTACCCCACGTGTCGGTCGTCATGCCGAAGGCAAAGCTGAGGATCGCGGTGGCGATCGTCGCCGCCACGTATATGAGGCCGATGACGGAGGCGCCGTAGTGAAGGTCGACGAGGATATAATAGGGGAATGCAATGGTGATCATCCCGGCCGTCACGCTACGGGTGACCCGCGCGATTGCGATGAGCGCAACACTCTTCCTGTGATTTTCCGTTCCGGCATCCATGATTCCCAGTGATATCACTGCGCGCGCCGACGAACGGAGAAAAGGCGGGAGGTGTTCGCAAGAACGATCACGGAGCTTATTTCATGAAAGATCGCCGTCTGGAGGAGGGTGATGATACCGAAGGCCGACAGTGCGCCGGCAGCCACGTGGATCACGGTGGCGACGATAAGATCTTCTTTGATCACCGCGACGATGCGCGTGGCGTGCGCGATGATCGCGGGGATCTTCAGGAAATTCTCCTCGACGAGGACCACGCCTGCGGCATTGGTCGCAAGATCGGTCCCCCGGACCCCCATTGCGATGCCGACGGTTGCGGCCGAGAGCGCGGGTGCGTCGTTGATGCCGTCGCCCACCATGATCGTCCGCTCGTGCTTTGCCTCGAGCGCACGGATGTCGGCAATCTTGTCCTGCGGCGAAAGGTTCGCCATGATCGCCGTCTCCGGAAGACCGAGCTCGCCCGCGACGTACTGCGCGACCGCACGGTCGTCGCCCGTCAGAATGCGCATATCATAGCCTTCTTTTTTCAGGACATCGATCGCCGCCGGGGTTTCCTTCCGCAGCGTGTCGGCCACGAAGATGCCGCCGAGAAGCGCCGTACCCTTCGCGACGAACACAGGCGTTTCTCCGCGTGCTTCCCGCTCCGCCGCCGCCGCAAGAAAATCGGCAGGGAACAAAATCCCCTTATCTTCAAGAAGCTTCTTGCTACCGACCGTGATCTCGGCATTGTCGCGGATGGCGGTCAGGCCGCCGCCTTTGATCACATGTACGTCGGAGAATTCCTCTGCGGTGACATGCCTGTCCGCTGCTTCCTTCACGATCGCCCGGGCGATCTCGTGTTCGGATCGTTTCTCGAGGCCTGCGGTGAGCGCGAGGAGCGCATCGGCGGCAAGGGGCGCCCCTTCGGGGATGACGATGTCGCGTACCGTGGGCGATCCTATGGTGAGGGTTCCGGTCTTATCGAAGACGATATGCGCGATCTTCGTAAGGTCTTCGATGGTCTCCGCCTTCTTCACGAGAATGCCGAGGCGCGCCGCGGTGCTTACGCCGATGCTCACCGCCACCGGTCCGATGATGGCGAACACGATGGGCACCATGGCGATCCAGAGCCCCAGGGCGCGAAAGAGGTCGCCCGTGGCGAGATAGAGGATGACGACAAGTACGGCGACCGTAAGGGAGGTATATTTTGCATATTGATCGATGAAGCGCGTGATCGGGGTCTTCTCTTTGCCCGCCGCTTCGGCGATCTTCCGTATCTGCGCCACGGTAGAATTCTCTCCCACCCTTGACGCGCGCATCTCGAAATAATCTCCCGCATTCACGGCGCCCGCCGGCACGTCGCCTCCTTGCGCAACGGAAATAGGCCTTGATTCTCCGGAAATGACGGATTCGTCGAGAAGCGCTTCCTGGGCGAGGAGCGTCCCGTCCGCCGGGGCGCGACCGCCCGGTTTGACCGCAACGATATCGCCCGTCTTGATATCCGCGATGTCGATCTCCTTTATGCCGCCATCCTCCGTCTTGATGAATCCGGTATGGGGAAGATATATCGTGATGCGTTCGAGCGATCGCTTCACGTTGTACAGGACGATATCCTTGAAGAGATCGCCCGAGATCATAAGGAGGACGAAGATCGCGGCGATGGAGGTCGATCCCATAAACACGAGCAGATAGATCGTGAGGAGCATCGACGCGCCGACATCGAAGCGGCGTCCGGCGATGTGTCCGGCAACCTTGATGATCGTCGGGAGGAGCGCGATCGTGAGTGCGATGAGCGCGGCCAAGAGGAGCGGGAGAGAGTGGTGGCGGGTGAAATCCGCATACGCAATGAGCGCCGCGGGGAACAGGGCACGGACGATGAAGCTGAGGATGATCTTTTTCATTATGCCATCGCGAAATGTCGAAGCGTAATACGGAGAGGCCTTTCTTATATAGTATAATGAGTTCTCATCGCGGGCAATATAAAAAGCCTGAGCGATAGTGTGTTCTCAGGCTTTTATCGTATTTGAGCGTATGCGCTTATCGCACCAGCACTTCTGCGATATGCAACGTGGGGGCAATGGGCACATTTTCAAGTTCCGTAAGTGCGTTTCGCACATATTCCGCATCTTTTGCGTGATACCATGGTATCGGCGAACCAATGACGATACGTACGGAACGGATATGGATTGGTTCGCGCAGTTTCGCGGTGGAATTTGGAATTACTTTCTCCGTGCCTCGCATGAGGATCGGTATGACGGGAATACGATAGTGTCGTGCGATAGTGACCACGCCCTTGCGGAACGATATGATCGTCGTGCGATCTTGCTTGCGTTCAAGTCGCTCTTCGGGAAAGATGCCGATGAGTTCTCGGTAGCAGACTGCATCATCGAGCCACCGCGCGAATTGCCTTCCGCCGCCATCTTTCAAAAGATTGTGCGGTCGCGCAATAACGCCCATCTTTCGATAGAGCAGGGGCGTGTACCACGGCTCCAATTCGCCGCCGTCGTCCAGTCCTACAAAATGGATCGGACGCGGTATGGCAATGGCAAAAAACAGTGGATCGAGGTGCGTGGTTTGGTTCATTGCAAGCACCGCAGAGCCATGCGTAGGAATGTTCTCGAGGCCTTTTATAAGGAGCCTTCCTCTCCATGCGAATCTCATGCACACCCCCATTATTGCCATCGAGAATGTATACGGATTGATGCTGCTTTCAAGGCGCTCCAACTTTTTGGGTTTCATATATCCTCCTGCTGAATATTTTATAACGAATAAATAAAATTTTGTCTATGCGGTTGTGCCTGATACGATAATGTGATATGCTATCTCCAAACAATCAATCCATTTACCCCATCATGCCGAAGCGAGGACATTGGATCAACGTACGCAAGAAATCGACCTCAAAAAAGACCAAGAAGCGGCTTGAGGCGAAGCGCGTCATGCTCGAGGAGAAGGCGAAGAAGCGCCGCGGACGCTAGCGCGAGAGAGCTGCACCTAATCGCCGCCGCGCCGCGTATATAGGAATGAAAGGTCGCGAAAATCAATCGTGTTTTTTTCTTTATGCGCATTACGCACACAAGAACACTCGCTGCGCTTTCGTTTGTTGCGGCGGGACTATTGCTCGCGGGAGGCGTTGCGTTCGCCGCATCGGGATCTTCGGGTCCTTGGGGCGGTGAGGCGTGGCATCGTCCGTGGGCGAACGGGAACGATGCGACGCATCCGGCCCAGATCTTCGGAACGGTGACGGCCGTGAACGGGACCACGCTTACGATCGAAAGCCCCAATAGGGGGTTCGGCCCTCGCAGCGAGAATGCCGCGACGGCCGCGCCGACGTCCACGTCCTATACCGTGAACGCCGCGAACGCCTCGGTGGTAAAGGGGGGTGCATCGTCGACGATCGCCAGCGTGAACGTGGGAGATAAGGTCCTTGCGCGCGGCACGATCAGCGGTACGACGGTGACGGCGACCGCGATCTATGACGGGGTGCTCGGTCCGAACATGAATCCCGGCGGTCCGATGTGGCGCGCGAACGATGAAGGGACCTCCACGTGGGACCGCTGGAACGGTTCTTCCACATGGCCTTCCCGTCCGACCGGTACCGCACTCGCCCTGCTCCAGGGCAATGGCGAACCGATCGTCGGCGGCACGGTGACGGCCGTGAACAACGGCATGTTCACCATCACGAACGCGGGCAAGGTGACCTATTCGATCGATGCCGAGCAGGCGACGGTCGTAAAGGACAATGCCACGTCGTCGTACGCCGCGATCGCCGTGAATGACCGCGTCATCGTGCAGGGCACGGTGAACGGGACGTCGGTGACGGCCTCTTCCGTGATCGACCAGGGTCCCGTGCCGAGCGCGGCGACTGCCACTTCGACGTTCACCCGTGGCCCCATGGGGGGCATCGGCGGGTTCTTCGGCGGCATAGGCCTCTTCTTCAGGCATCTCTTTGGGTTCTTCTAACAACTCCGATCTTCATTGACCATTCTTTGAGAGAGAACGAAACCACGGCGCATCATGCGCCGTGGTTTCGTATGGGGGGTTCTATTGCTATCCCTGGGTGGACGGGAGATAGATGACGATGCCGCCTGATGCGGTCGTCGAGAGTTCGAAATACTTGTTGGACGTGCCGCCGGTCGTAAAGCTGAGCGGCATGGACGCAGGGTCCACCGTGAAGATGACCTGCTGTCCCGGATAGTTCGTGCCCGGCGTGCCGATGCAGGTGCCGTTTTCTCCGAAGGTGAACGCATTTTCGAGCGGGGCTTCGAGTGCTCCCATTTCATTGGTCACGAGCCGTACGTTGAGCGGTACGCATTCCGCAATGGTACCCATCTGCACGTCGAGCGTGAGGGTGAGCTCGGAGCCGGAAAGCGAAGCGTTGGTGATGGAGAGCGTATCATAGCCTTCCTGCCAGGTGATGGGCGGCGTGTCGTAGGTGCTCGCATAGCTTGCGAGCACGGTGGAGGTTGCGGTCGATGTGGCGGTCGACGATGCGAGTCCGAGCGTGGAGGTTGCGGTCGATGTGGCGGTCGACGATGCCGTGGAGCTTGCGGTGCCGAGCGCCACGGTGCTCGTGGGGAGCGGGGAGTTCACGACATAGGTGCCGCCTCCGTAGAATACGACGATATAGGTGATCGCGGAAAGTACGACCGCGATGATGAACAGTACGAGGAGGGCCCTATTCAACGTGACGTGCGTGCGGAGCCAATGAAGCATATGATTCATTGTACCATACTTGGTCGCCCGGTCGGCGTTCAGGTCTCGTCCTTCTTCCGCTCCGTCGCGTGGGCATCCACCTCATACGACGTATTCTGCGCTTCGAAGAAGTTCACCAGTTCGAGGACGTCCGTGGCGCCGCTCATCCATTTTGCGGGATTCTTTGCGCCGTAGTGCGCGCCGATGCCGAGTTCTTCGAGCCGGCGGTCGGCCACGTACTGCACGTACTGGTTCACGTAGTCGGCATTGAGCCCGAGGATCCCCCGGGGGAAGAGATCTTTGTTGTAATTCACTTCGAGGTCCACTCCTTGCGTGACGATGTCCTTGATCTCCTCGGCGAACTCCCTCGTGAGGAGTTCCGCGTTCTCTTCGAGGATGTTCTGGATGAGGTTCATGCCGAACTTGAGATGGAGCGATTCGTCGCGGATCACCCAGTTGATGAGCGAGCCGAGGTTCCTGAGCTGGTTCCGCTGGCGGAACGAGAGGACGACCATGAATCCGCTGTAGAACCATATGCCTTCCATCACGATGTTCGTGGCCACGAGGTTGCGGATGAAATTCTTCTTGCCCTCCGGCGTCGCGACATCGAGCATCTCTTCGGTCATTCGCTTCATGTAACGGTTGATGTAATCCTCCTTCGCTTTCATGGATGCCACGGCGGTGTGGCGCGCGAAGGCCGCATCGCGGTCGATCGGAAAGGTCTCGAGGACGTATTCGAACGCCACGCAATGGTTCGCCTCTTCCCACATCTGTTTTGCGAGATAGAGGTGGCACTCCGGGGACTTGAGATAGGGATAGATGCCGAGCGCGATCGAGCGGTTCACGATGAGCTCCGCGGGATTGAAGAACGAAATGAGGAATTCCACCGCATGGCGCTCGTCATCCGTCATCTTTTCCCAGTCATAGAGGTCTTCCTTGAGCGCGATCTCATGGGGGAACCAGGTGTTCCGCACCGCCTGATTATAGAGGTCGTATGCCCACTGATAGCGGATGGGATGGATGTTCATGTCCTCGGGGGACGCTTTGCCGATCAGCATGTCGTTGGTGGTTCGTTAGTGGTTGTGCGCGGGACCTTTGCAGGGGATCATTGGCAGGAATCGCATATGAGATCCGCTTGCGGGTCGGACGGCGGCATGATGCGTGACTCCCTTTTTTGCTCGACGGGCGCCGCCGCCGTATCGCGAACCTCGATCTTCGGTGCGCCGACGAACGTCGCGACGGCCGGCGTCGCGTGAGGCTCCTTGATCGCTGCCGCGAACGTGACGGCGGGGGATGCGGCGGGCGAGGCCGCCGCCGTGAGCGCGTCCTCCGGTATGCCGGATGCGGCCTGCATCACCGCCGCGAACCCGCGCTTGCCCATGGCCTCAGCCTTGTTCACGTGGACGGTCGACTGTTCGGCGGTATGGCGCGGCTTCATGTGGAGGTAGTAGGTCGTCTTCACGCCTTTCTCCCATGCGGTCGTATAGATCGCCATGGTTTCCCCGATGTCGCGCGTCTCAAGATACATATTGCGCGAGAGCGCCTGATCGATCCACTTCTGCGCGCGCGCGGCCACTTCGATGAACGCGAAGGGCGACGTGCTGAACGAGGTCTTGTATACGTCGCGGATGTGCTGCGGGATCTCATCGATCGCCGCGATGTCGCCCTGTTCCGCGATGATCCGTTCTTTCACCTTGTCCCACAGGCCAAGATTCTTGAGGTCGTTCACGAGGTTGTGGTTGAGGTCCATATACTTCCCGGAGATCTTGTTGCGGGAGAATACCTGTGCGAAGCGGGGATCGATGCCCGGCGTCGTGCCGGCCACGAGGCCGATGTTCGCGTTCGGCGCGACGGCCATGAGCGTCGCGTTCCGCATGCCTTTCTTCACCTTCTCGCGGAGGGCGTCCCAGTGCAGTCCTTTATAGTGGTGGGATTTGTCGACGGTGAGCTCCGCGCCGCGCTCGCGCTCGAGGCGCGCGATCGAATCGACGGGCACCATGCCTTTCGACCAGCCCGAGCCCTTGAAGTTCGGATAGCTGCCGCGTTCCGCGGCGAGATCGGCGCTTTCGTCGATGGCGACGTAGCTTACGAATTCGAACATGCGATCGGCGAAGTCCCATGCGTGGGGGCTGTCATACGCCATGCCGAGCTGTTCGAGCACGTCCGCAAAACCCATCACGCCGAGGCCGATCGCGCGGTTCGCCTTGTCGGAATGCGCGGCCTCCGCGATCGGAAGTTCGTTGATGTCGATGAGATCGTCGAGCTGCCGCACCGCATAGCGAATACTCTTTTCGAGCCGCTCCCAGTCGATCTGCTTGTGATGCACGTGCGCGGCGAGGTTCAGCGACGCGAGGTTGCACACCGCGATGTTCTCGCGGTCCTGCGGCAGGCAGATCTCTGTGCAAAGGTTCGACATATGGATCGTGCCCGTGTTGTGGTTGAGGGCGCGGAGATTGATGGGGTCTTTCCAGGTGAGCCACGGATGCGAGGTCGTCTGGAGCGCCACGAGGATCTGCCGGAACTGCTCTTCCGCGGGCACTTTCTTGAATACCCGAAGTTCGCCGCGTTCGGCCTTCTCTATATATTCCGCATAGCGCTTGCTGAACGCCTTGCCGTAGAGTTCGATGAGGTCCGGCGTCTCCTTGGGGTCGAACATGTACCACAGCGCGCCGTTCTTGACCCGCGTCATAAATTCGTCGGTCATGAAGACGGCGGTGTCGGCGGTGCGCATGCGCATATAATCGTCGCCGGCGTTGTGCTTCCAGTCGATGAATTCGGGGAAGTCGTAATGCCAGTTCTCCATGTAGAAGCACAGTGCCCCTTTTTTCTTTCCGCCTCGCTGGATGGCCCTGATCGCGGTGTCGATGATCTTCGCGAAGGGCGTCGGCCCGCTCGAGGGGGTGTTGTTCGAGGAGAGCGGGGAGCCGGTCGCGCGGAGCTTCGTCACCGAGGCGCCGATGCCACCCGATGCCTTCGAAAGCATCATGACGTCCGCCACGGACTTCGCGATGTGCGCCATATCGTCCTCGATCTGCATGAGGAAGCAGTTCGAGAGCGAGGGGCGCGTGGTGCCGGCCCCGATGTTCGTCGAACCGCCCGCGATGTATTCGTGGCGGGACATCTTGTCGTAGAAGCGCTTCGCCCATTGCGTGGCATCCTTTTCGTTGAGCGCGAGGCCCATCGCGACACGCATGAAGAAATACTGCGGGGTCTCGAACGCCTCTTCGTCCTTGTCCTTGATGGCGTAGCGATGGAGGAGCGTATCGAGTCCGCTGTAGACGAAGAGCTCGTCGCGCGCGATGTCGAGCGCGGCGGCAAGTGATTTGAGATCGAACGCATCGAGCAGGCGGGGATCGAGCAGGCCGTCATCAACGCCCTTTTTCACCCATGCGGGGAAGTATTCGCGGTGGTGCTTGCGGAGCGCTTCCGCATCGTTATCGTATTCGCCGATCACCCGACGGTAGACGGTCTTGAGGAGCAGCCGTACGGCCACTTTATCGTATTCGATGTCCTCTTTTATGTTCTGAATGGCGGCATTGATCGTCGCCCGGTCCATTTCCTCCGTGGTGATGCCATCATAGAGGGTCAGACGCGTTTCCGTGGCGATCTGCGTGACCATACTGATGGGGTCCTGCAGGCCTTGGCAGGCCCGCTCGATCGAACGGTTGATCTTATCTGCGTTGAACGGCTCCCGAGTGCCGTCCCTCTTGGTGATGGTGAGCTCCATAGTATATAGAGGAAGGTGGATAGATTGTTCTTTACGGCCTTGGACCCCCATTGTAGCATCGGGGTCCTTGTGTCCGCCCCGTCGCTGTGGATAATCGCTCGACACGCCGGCAAAAATATTTTCTCGCACCCTGCCCGTATACGCCGTTTTCTGCATTTTAGAGAATGGGCGACGCATAAGGACTTTTTTGCTCTTTTGGAGACCTTCCATCTTCGAGAGCCCTTGAAAAATATGACATCTTTTTTGTCGTCGTTTTTTTAGGTTGCGTGAATATAATTTTCCCGTGCGAGAACTTTTTTTATTTTCATTTTTTTAAAAAAAACCTCTGAGAGGGCAAAATATGGCGTTTAAACCCGTAATGTGCAGGATTCTCTTTTCATGGGATTTCTCCGATAGCGATTTGGGTCCATGTGAATCCTTGTGTCGCGGTATCGAATTTCGTCTTTTGCTCCCATTTGCCCTCTTGACGGATTTTCCCTTCCCACCTCCTGGGCTGATGTGTGGTTTTTTTAATGTATTCTTGAACTATTTTTGAACGGCCCAATGCTAGCATGCAGAGCATGAAGAAATTCGTCTCATTGCGGACGATCGTTATGGCGGGTGTGGCGTTCGCGTGCGGGGTCATATGCATTGCCGTTACGGGACATTTTGTCCCGCGGACCTTTGCGGCTTTTTCTTCGGTGCGTTCGTTTGCGGCATCGAGTGTGGCATCGGTCCTGCATGCGTCGATCGATACCTTCGCACCTATCGATGCGGTGGACGGCGGCGTAGGAACGGCCGAAACGATCCCAATGGACGGCGGTGATGTGGATGGCGAAGCAATGGCGGATGGCGCATCCATTGCGGCGAATCCTCCCTTGAATGGGGCGACGATGGATGCGTCGTCCGACACGGCTCCGCACGGCGTAGGCGGTGCGCCCGCGAGTACTGGAAGCCCATCGGTGATACGAGAGGATCCGGCGCGATCGATACCCGTTATCATTCCCCGGAGTGCTCCGCTGGGTGCGTCATCTCCTTCCGCGTCAACATCTTCATCGTCGTCGGCTTCGATCCTTCCGCCGCGTCCATCGTGCGCGTTTCCCTCTTCTTCCTATTTCTCCGACATGCCATCAGGGCCAACGATCGCGATCAATGAAATCGCATGGATGGGGGTTCCGTCCGTGGCGGTGCCTCCCGGCACGGATGCCGCGAACGCGGAATGGATGGAGCTTCACAATGATTCGCACGATTCCGTTTCGCTCGCGGGGTGGACGGTGGCGGATGCATCGGGAAAGATAGCCGTGCGGTTCGATGCGCACGATCGGATCGACGGAGGGGGAATGCTCCTTCTCGTGCGGGGGAGCACGACGTTCCCGTACGCGCATGTGCCTCAGGTCGCGTATGCCGGCGCCCTCAAAAATTCCGGGGATGATGTTGCGGTATTCGATCCTTCATGTGCGATATCCGACGCGGTATTTGCCGCGGAATCAGGATGGCCTGCGGGAGATGCGTCATCCAAACGTACGATGGAAAGGGATGCAGATGGTGATGGGTGGCATACGAGCGTCGCTGCCGGTGGAACCCCGGGCGAAGCAAATACGGTGCCGCAGCCGTCGCACTATGCGGTGACCATTTCCTTTACGGGGGTCGGCGGCGCCACCGTAACGAGCGTACCAAAAGGACTTGCATGCACCGCAACGGGATGTTCCGGGACATTTGCAACGGGAGATTCCATCACGCTTACCGCACATCCCGCGTCCGGGGCCGTCTTTGATGGTTGGTCGGGCGCATGCGCGGGTTCCCATGCGTGCACGCTCGTCGTTGCGGGTGATATGTCCGTCATTGCAGGATTCCATATTCCTCGGGATGGTGACGGGTCTACGGATATGTCTGTGGCAATTGCGTCATCGTCCGCTTCTGCTTCCACTTCCATTGCTTCCGTTATTGCGGTCTCCGCATCCACTTCTGTTGCCACCTCCAGCGTCGCGCCTGCTTTCTTCCCCTCAAATCTTTCGTCATCCATATCATCTTCCCCCTCATCCTCTTTCGATGCGGTCGATGTGCATATTGTCGCCGCACAGATCGCGGGAGATGCATCATCGAACGATTTTGTGAAACTCTATAACGCCGGTGCCGCATCGGTCGATATGAGCGGATGGAAGCTCCGCAAGCGTTCTCGATCGGGCGCGGACTATTCGCTTCGCACATTTCCCGATGGCACGTCGCTTGCGGCGGACGATTATTTCCTATGGGCGAATTCCGAAGGCGATTTCGCATCATCGATCGGTGCGAATATCTCGAGCACGGAGACGCTCGCGGCGGACAATAGCATTGCGCTTTTCGATGCGGATGGCAACGAGGTCGATGCGTTGGCGTGGGGCGATGGTGAGGAGCAGTATGGCGAAGGCGATCCGTTTCCGTCCAATCCTGATGCGGGAAGAACGCTGTCGCGTTTACGCGCGCGCGGCGTATTCGTCGATACGCGCAACAATGCCACCGATTTCATTATTGAGTGATCGAACTATTGTCACATGTCCGACGTCCAACGCGATTGTGAAAAAGAAAAGAAAGCGTTCGTTGCGCCCGGAGGTCCGCATATGGGTGGTTTCCGTCGACACGGATCCTTTCTCGCGATCATCGGTGCAGCCATTCTTGCCGGCGGTATCGTGGCGGTCGCGTTGTCGTCCTCGCGCACATTTTCTTTTGCATCGTCGATTGCCGACACTGGCATCGTTTCGTATACCACCACAACAGATCTTGCCGGTACATCTTCGGGTACGCTTCGAGATCCTGCGGGCGGCTATGCGATTACCATACCGCTCGGATGGTATGCGGAGACACGTCCTTCCGGGAGCGCCGCACTCTATCCTTCCTTTACTCCTTTTCCATCGACGTCTTCCTCGTATGGTGCCACGGTGTCCGCTGCGCCATCGTGCAAGATCGAAATATCGTCGTTCCCGCCCGTGCTATCCGGACGCAGGAACGCATGGATCGCGGCGACGGTCGGGGCGGACCCCACGCTCGTCGCGAGAACATATTCGCAGGACGCGCGCTCCGTGGATGGCGTACCTGCTGTGCGGTGGCGGGGAACGATCAATGGTGCATCTTCGACACTTTTCTATGTTTTTGCGCCTTCTCATGCGTATGAGCTCGTACCGATTGCTCCGGATGGCGGCGACGATGCGTGTGCGATGGCCCTTGAGTCGCTCTTCGCGGGCATGACCTTTGGGGATCGACAATGATGATAAACCTGCCTACTATGGGAAAGATTATTACCGTTTCCATCGCGGTCGGCATCGCCATTCCGGGGCTATGCGTGGCAGCGCTTAAACTGCCATATGCCACAGGAACGTCGTTCGTGGTCGCACAAGGGTATCATACGTCGCCGACCCACCTCGGAAAGGACGACTATGCCATCGATTTTACCGAGGATGGCTGCGAAGCCTACGGAAAATCCGCGCTCGCGGCTGTTTCGGGCACCGTGATATTCGCATCCCAGGCGGGCTATAACGGAGGGTACGGTACCGAAGCGCTCGTGGAATTCGCCTCGGGCACGCGCATTGTGCGGTATGCCCACTTGATCCCCGGGAGCATTGTGGTCGTGCCCGGTATGAAGGTGCTCCAGGGGCAACGGATCGGTGCAATAGGCAATACGGGTTTTGTGGAAGGCGATACGTGCGTGGCGCATCCGGGAACACATCTTCATTTCGCGGTGTATGACATACTTGCGAATGGCAGCTATGGCGCGCGTGACCCGGAACCTCTTTCGGGATACGTCGGTATCGTTGCCGGAACGTGGTACCGCTCGGACAATGCGCCTTCTTCTTCCCAGAATGAACGCATATCTTCGGCAGGGGGCGCTGTCCGGGGAACCTCCACGGCCATATCTCCGTTTCCATCCTCATCTTCTCCCGCCGCTTCATCCTCGTCCCCATCGGATCGTTCTCCGTCATCATCCGTAACATCATCAATAGTATCATTCGCTCCTCCCTCTCTGACATCTTCATCTTCTAGTACCGACGATGCCGATGAAGAATATTGTCCTGAATGAGCGTGAGGATACCGACGGATGTACATGCGCCATTCGTGTGGTATGATGGGCGTATACTAAAGGCATATCCGCAAACCATGGGTCGGACAAGAAGTATGATCGTCATCGTTCTTATTGCCATTGCGTTCGTCGTTGTGATCGGCGTGGTCTGGCACTATCTCCTCGGGATCCCCAATGGACCCTTGCCGAAGGCGCAGGTGGGGATCGTGGCGTCCTCGGCGTACGGCGCACCATCCGCAGCCGGTCCGTCCGGAAACGGCGCAGCATCCTCCACGAATGTCGATATTCCGAACCCTACGCTTCCCGAAGAACAGCTTTCGATCGCGAGCGCGACGTGGACCGTTGAGATGGCAACGACGGTGGTGGAGCAGACACGGGGGCTCTCGTACCGCCCTTCGCTCGCGCCCGATACGGGGATGCTGTTCGTCTTTCCTCGTCCTGGCGTACAGAATTTTTGGATGAAGGACATGCATTTCCCGCTCGATATGATCTGGATCTCCGCGAACGGCACGGTCGCGGGGTTCGTCCAGGATGCGCCGGCGCCGGCGTCCTCCACGCCATTATGGAATCTGCCGATCTATACGTCTCCGGCCGGCGTGCAGCAGGTGCTTGAAGTGAACGCAGGTACGGTGGCGCGCGATGGCATTCGCGTGGGGGATGCGGTGACGGTGAGGCCGCTGTGAGTGATTGGTACGGCCCTTTTCCGCCATCCGGTGCATTTGCCCATCTTTTTATCGGCCTTATAATAGGAAGGCGGGGTGTCGCCCGCGTATATTAACCATTTTTCTATCATATCCATGGCAACCAAAGCGCGCGTGGCGATAAACGGGTTCGGCAGGATCGGTCGACTGATATTCAAAGAGGCGTTCGAAAGCCCCGATCTCGAAGTGGTGGCGTTGAACGATCTGGGTGACGTCAACAATCTCGCCTACCTTTTGAAATACGATACGGTCTATGGCCGCTATGACAAAGAAGTGACGCCCGACATGGGGAACGGCAATCTCGTCGTGGACGGGAAGCCGATCAAGTTTCTTCAGATCAAGGATCCCACCCAGCTTCCCTGGAAGGATCTCAATATCGATATCGTCATTGAGTCGACCGGACTGTTCGTGGAATACGGAAAGGCGAAGGTGCACCTCGATGCTGGCGCAAAGCGCGTGGTGATCACGGCGCCCGCCAAGGACGAGGACGGCCCGTTGGGCCAGACGGTGCTCATGGGCGTGAACGAAGACCATTTGAAGACCTGCGCGATCACGTCGAACGGTTCGTGCACAACGAATTCATCGTCGCCCGTCATGCAGATCCTTTCCGAGACCATCGGCATCGTGAAGGCATCGCTTTCAACGGTGCATGCCTATACGTCCACCCAGTCCCTCGTGGACGGTCCGATCCGCGGCGGCCATGACTACCGCAAAGGCCGCGCGGCCGCGCAGAACACCGTGCCGGAAACGACCGGCGCGGCGATCAGCGTGGCGCGTGCGATCCCTTCGCTCGCCGGCAAATTCGACGGGCTCGCATTCCGTGTGCCGAACATCACCGGTTCCATTTCCGATATCACCCTCATCGCCGCCCGCCGGACGACGGTGGAGGAGGTCAACAAGATCTTCGAGGACGCGGCCGCATCGCCGCGCTGGAAGGGGATCCTCAACGTGGCGCACGATCCGCTCGTATCGTCGGACATCATCGGTCAGAAGTTCGGCGCAACGGTCCAGCTCGATCTTACCAA
>JAKABL010000058.1 GCA_021801885.1 bacterium | reverse complement strand
TATAGAAAAGGAGGTGAAATAATTTTGATACGATTTGGCATACAATACAGCATTATTCCCTCAGATGCCCCCTCCGAATGTCCCTGCAGTGTGGTCCTTTCGCTCTTTTCGGAAAATGGGGGACAATAAAAAAGGCAATCACTATGCGATGATTGCCGGAGGTCGTAATGAAGCTCAGATCATATTGAGCAACAACAGGAAGATAAAGAAAAGGAGTGCGACCGAAAGCCAGGGAAGTGCTTCGCCGGTAATCGCATAGAGGATCGTATCGATGCCGATCCTCCATACCGACCATTGCCGCATCTCCTGCTTCGTCGTGCACCAGGCACGCCGGCATCGTACAAGGGTCGCACGACTTTCGAGAAAAAAGACGAGGGGGACCATTACGAGCAATACCAGCCCTATACCGAGGCGGGGCGAGGAATGGATAACAAAAGGAACGGCGATCGCAATGCCCATGGTACATGCGGCGAACATGAGCGTTTTGAGGGCAAGGCGTTCCAGAACGCGGGCGCTATCCTTTACGGGGGCGTCTTGTTGGATCGGCATATCACACCTTCTGGATTTCCCTATGAAGATGCCAAAGGGAAGATTCTTTTATCAGTATATATCATAGATCGCGGTTCTTGGAAATGGCGAGGTGTCGAATGCAGTGCCAAAAGAGTACTATTAAAAAGAAAGGTCGCGCAGAAACGGTTACGTTACCATAATGCACAGACTCAATGTAGGGAAGTTCGCGTTCGCCTGGGGGATAACGATAGGATTCTATGTGATGGTGCTCGGCTGGCTCGCGATGTCCGGATGGGGAGCGGGGATCGTGCACACGATCGCCTCGCTGTATATAGGATACGGCCCGTCGTTCCTCGGCGGCATCATCGGCGGACTCTACGCATTCGCGGATTGGACGATCGGCGTGGCGATCATCGCCTGGATCTATAACGCCATGCTGGGGTTCGGGAGATAGCAGGGGGGTATCGCGGGTGGCATATCGTTTCTTCATAAAATGAAAAGCGCCGGAACCAGGATGACCGGTTCCGGCGCATGATGTGCGTCCTTCGGGCCTGCGATCAGGCCCGAAGAACAACGCCCACTTCCGCGGGGTCCATTAAAAACTGATGGTCCCCGCGGCGGACAAATACTTGTCCGTCGATTGCGCCGACGATTTCGCCGGCGCTGCCCCATGCAGCTTTTTGCTGCCCGTCGACCCACGCGACGGGCCGAAGGAAGATTGCTTCGGCCGGGGCTGCTACCATCGCAATCTTCCGCCTCTTTTTCTTTCCGAAAAACATTTTTCCCTCCAGGATCCTCCCATAAAGAGGAAGGATCTCTCTGGAACTATATTACCATATATAGAAATATTTGTCAAATTGTAGATTTTTTCAAGATTATTCGCGATAAATACCCCCTAGGGGGTATCATACTCATATGATGGACTCACATGAACATCGGCATGGGAGCGCTGGGGCAGCAGCACATGTCTATATGTGTCCTATGGACCCGGACGTCCTCCGCGATGCGCCGGGCGCATGCCCGAAGTGCGGAATGGACCTTGTGCCCGTGGGCGTGCGCGGCGCGCACGATACCGCCGGGAGACATGCCGCGCATGGCGGCGCGGAGCAGGATTTTAAGCGGCGCTTCTTTGTCACGCTTCCCTTCGTGCTCCTCGCAGTGGCCCTTTCGTCGCATGCCTTGCAATGGTTCCGTGGTGCGGCTGCGGTGCCGTACGGCAGTCTGTGTCTTTTTGTAATCGGCGCGTTCGTGTTTTTCTATGGTGGATGGCCGTTCTTTAAAGCGGCAAAAGGAGAGCTTTTACACAGGAATCCGGCGATGATGACGCTTGTGGCGTTCGCGATCACCGTTGCCTTCGGGTTCTCGGTCGCCGCCACCTTCCTTTTTCCGGGCAATGTGCTCTATGGGGAGATGGCAACGCTGATCTCCGTGTTTCTCGCGGGACATTGGCTTGAAATGCGGGCTGTGCGGGGCGCGACCGGTGCGCTCACGGCATTGGCCGCGCTGATTCCGCCCTCCGCCCATGTGCTGCGAGACGGGCAGATGGCCGATGTGCCGACGCGCACGCTTGTAATCGGTGACCGGGTGGTGATCAAACCCGGCGAGAAGGTGCCGGTGGACGGCATAGTGATGGAGGGTGAAAGCGCGGTGAACGAAGCGATGCTCACCGGAGAATCGCGCCCGGTCGCGAAGCGCGCGGGCGATGCGGTCGTGGGCGGATCGCTCAATCAGGACGGCGCGCTCACCGTCGCCGTAGCGAAGACGGGGGAGGACACGGCCCTTGCGCAGATCATGCAGCTCGTGCGCGAGGCGCAGGGTTCCGCGCCGAACGTGCAGCACCTTGCGGACCGCGCGGCAACGGTGCTGTTCTATGTCGCCGCGGCGGCGGGCGTGCTTTCGTTCGTGGCATGGTACTTCGTCTGGCCGCAGGGCGCGATCTTCGCGGCCACCGCCGCGGTCGCGGCAATTGTCGTGGCGTGCCCGCATGCGCTTGGTCTTGCGATCCCGACGGTGACCTCCATAACGACCGCGCGTGGCGCGAAGAACGGTATCCTTATCAAGGATATGAAAGGCCTCGAGGTCGCGCGGCGGATCACCGCCATCGCGTTCGACAAGACGGGTACGCTCACCAAAGGAGAATTCGGAATCGTGAAAATCGTTCTGGCCCAGGGATCGCCGCGCGTGCAGGACGAGGACGCATTGCTCGCGCTCGCGGCGGCCGTGGAGGGTTCCTCGGAGCATTCCATTGCCCGCGGCATCGTGAACGGTGCGAAGCGCAGGAATCTCCCGATCGGCGTGGTCAGGGAATTCGCGGCAATCCCCGGCAAGGGCGCGGGCGGCACGGTGAATGGCATGCGGGTCATCGTCGGCAGCAGAAAGCTTATGGAAGAGCGCGGCATAGCGGTCCGCGATGCGGAGATCGATCGCAATGCGGCTACGCCGGTCTTTGTGGCCGTGGACGGCGCGCTCGCGGGGATCGTTCTGCTTGCCGACATCGTCCGCCCGGAAGCCAAGACCGCGCTCGCGCGTCTCCGTGCCATGGGCATCACGACCGCGATGCTCACGGGCGATACGCAGGATGTTGCGGACGCGGTCGGCGCGGCGCTCGGCATTACTACGGTGTTCGCGCACGTACTTCCCGGGGACAAGGTGGAAAAGGTGAAGGAGCTTCAGCGGGGCGGCGCCATCGTCGCCATGGTGGGGGACGGCGTGAACGACGCCGCCGCGCTCACGCAGGCGCACGTGGGCATCGCGATCGGCGCGGGCACCGACGTTGCGGCCGCGTCGGCCGACATCGTCCTTATGAAGAGCGATCTCATGGACGTGGCGAAGGCCATCATGCTCAGCCGCAAGACCAACCGCAAGATGGTGCAGAACCTTGCGTGGGCGACGGGCTATAACGTTCTCGCGATCCCCGTGGCCGCAGGCGCGCTCTATCCATCCTTCGGTATCCTTCTTCCGCCGGCATGGGCGGCGATCCTCATGACCGCATCCTCCATCATCGTCGTTGCGAACGCGCTGCTATTGCGGAAGGAGCGTCTCGAATAGAGGATCAAAAATCCGGCAATATCAATTCAAACCCGTCTATCAGGCCATCGCAAACATATCAAAAAAAGACGATTTTGAGAGAGTGCTGGCTCTCTTAGACGAAATACGAACTTTTTATCAGGAAAACCCTGACTTTGAGGAGTAATTAACCCTACATAAGGTAGTCGTTTACCCCTTCATTTGGGTAGTCACTAGCTCTTCTCGGAGTGA
>JAKABL010000057.1 GCA_021801885.1 bacterium | reverse complement strand
TTACCCGCCGCACCTCCCCCGCCGCGGTAGAGCGTCGCGAACACGAGCGCGCCCGCCACCATCACCGCCGCGATCAGGATGCTGATCGGGAGAATGCGGTCGCGGGGAGGTTTGACGCGCGTTTCGTTCACGATCACCACTTCGCCCTCGCCGCCGCCCTGCTTATTTCCGTATTCGTGTTCCATATTTCCCATTATAACACAGCTCGGCGATTGCCGCTCCGCTATTGCACCCCTTTCAACGCCTTAAGCCTTTCGGCAACGCGACGCATTCTCTTCATTTCGTTCTGGCGGAAATACGGCATCGCATGCGTCATCTTGATACTAAAGGTTCGCTCGTGTTTGCCCGTTTTTCTCATATTTTCCCCCAAGGTCCCTTCGCGTCCATTTCGATGCTCTGTCGCATCCATGTTCTCCTTATGGGAATAGAGTAGCGGATCGAACTGTCCCACTACCTTGGTGACCTTCATATCCGGAGGAATGGGCGTCCCCTCGCGCAAACTATAGATTGCCTCTTTAACGCCGGCTTTCTTTAATCCGATTTGCTCCTCTGACATCTCCGGTTTCATCCCCTGTTCCGCGAAGAGGCGCTCCGTAGATTCGAGAAACGCTTTATCTTTTGTCATGACGCCCCGAATATAGGAATCGGTCGCGCCCGTATAAACGGCCTGCGCAAGAAATCCTAAAGGGATCTGCAACCGCTTTCGCGCTGCGGAAAGACCGCTCGAACCCACCGGCATGTCGAGCCGCACCTGAAGGAAGGGTATATTTTTTTCGGCGGCATCGCTCCGGGACTGCGTGACTGCGCCATCCTGGAGCAGATGCTCTGCCGTACCGGTCGCAAAACTTGCCGCCATGGATTCGCCATACAACAGCACTTCGTCGCGCCCTTCTTCCGCGCCTCCCTCCTCCAAATTTTGTTCGATGAATTCCGCATAAAGCTCTCCGAATCCTTCAAAAGCTTTTCCGTCTTTTATTTCATCGAGGAACTTCTCCGACATTTTCCCCATCCTATTCGTCGGAGAGCCGAGTGTATAGATTTGGTTAGTATTCGGCTCCTTTCCCTTCGCGATATTTTCGAACGCCGCGGGCAAATCCTTGATAGCCTCGTGAAGCGCCTCCTCCATTAGCGCAAATTGGCTTCCGCTCTGCACGAGCTGAAGGGAAGTGAAAAAGAATTCCTTCTTCCTCTTTTCAGTGGAGGGCTCCAATGTGCCGATATCTTTCCCCGTATAGCGAACATATAATTTCTTGGCAAGATCGGCTGTACATTCCCATCGCGTTAGTACGTTTTTGAACAAATGAAAGACTCGGGCGAGAATTGAAGCCATGGGGTCACACCCAAAGGTCGCAATTCAAACAAACCCGAGTCTTTCATGCATAAAAA
Organism: bacterium; assembly: GCA_021801885.1. Taxonomy (GTDB): domain Bacteria; phylum Patescibacteriota; class Minisyncoccia; order UBA6257; family 2-01-FULL-56-20; genus JAKAGE01. Next base: position 2,427 of record JAKABL010000057.1, on the reverse strand, counting down.
TACCAAACTCCTGCCGCGGATGCGACAGGAGCTGTACCGGCGCTGGATTGACGGGGATACCATCGCGGAATTGGCCGACCATTTCCGCATTTCTCGCGCCACCGCGTATCGCGTGGTGAAGAAGGCGCGGATGGGCGTCTTCACGAACCTGCCGTCGATGAACCACCGGTACCGGAGGATCGAATACGGATTGAAGCATCTCTCACGGACGGAGAAGGCGCTTGCGAAGAAGCTCGCAAGGAGGGAGCACCGGCTCAAGCGGTACGAGAAGGCGGAGCCCGGCGAGATGGTACACTTCGACACGAAGAAGCTGCCCGTCATGTACGGGGAATCGGTGAGGGCGCCCCGCGAGTGGCTCTTCGTGGGGATCGACGACTTCTCGCGGATGCTCGTGGCCGACATCCTTCCCGACAAGACGGGATATTCGTCAGCAATCTTCCTCGAGGAGACGATCCATGCGATGCCGTTCAGGATCGAGAAGGCGTTCTCGGACAACGGATCGGAATACAAAGGCCGAGCGGACCACCCGTTCGTCCAAGGGCTTGCCCGCCACGGCATATCCCAGAGCTTCACGAAACCCAGGCATCCGTACACGAATGGCAAGGCGGAGCGGGTCATCAAGACCATCATGACGGAATGTTTCTCGAAGAGCGGCCGGACCTTCGCTTCCCGCGAACACCGGCGGCGGTTCCTGTGTGCGTTCGTCAATTGGTACAATCAGGTGAGACCCCACGAGTCCCTGGGCGGCGTACCGCCGCTCCAGAGGATTAAAGCCTTCCTTGCCCGAGTTCAAAAGTTCGAAAAATGAACTAACCCGTCAGAAATGTACAGATCGGCGGTATCCGTCACTCCCCACGGAAACGCCGCCTCATGGCGTTCCGATCTATATATGCCCGCACGTTCGATACGCTGTTCAATGAATCCATAGAGCACATCCTCCATAGCCTTCTTTTCTTCGGAATCCATTTCCATTCCCGTCCCGTCAAACTCCTTTTCGAGGAGCTCCATAATTGGCTTGAGGTGGGGAAATAGAAGCTTTTCCCTGATTTCCTCATCAGGAAGCTCGGGGGGCAATTCTGATTTTCCCTGGGATTCCATCGGTACTCCTTCGAAATTCATGGTATTATTATACCGAAATCGCCGTATAATGCCTACTTCTGTTATTGCATGGCTTTCCGCATACCGTTATCCCATCGTCCCTCTTTTGGCTTTCTTTGAGGGACCGGTGGTGATGCTCGTGTCGGGATTCTTTGTGCGCATAGGGTTTTTCTCATTCCTCCCCGTGTATCTTTTACTGATTGCGGGCGATTTTGCAGGCGATATCGCCTGGTATTTCGTAGGGCGGCATGGTGCCCGCAAGCTCATTTACCGCTTTGGACGGTTTTTCAGCCTTGATGAAAAAAGCGTGGAACGAGCCGAACATTTTTTTCACCACAACCAAGTACGCATCCTTTTCATTTCGAAAATCACCATGGGGTTCGGCTTTGCCATCGCCACGCTCGTTGCGGCAGGGGCGGCCAGGGTGTCCTTTAAAAAATATTTTTGGGTAAATCTCGGCGGTGAGTTCCTGTGGGCGGGGTTCCTGATGGGAATCGGCTACTTCTTTGGTAATTTCTATATCATTATGAATAAGGATCTCCGGTGGATGTTCGTTATCGCAATGATCGTAATTGCCACTGCGGCGATCTATGAATTTGGTAAAGCCATGAAGAAACGTTTCAGTAAATCAGAACCATAATTTCACGACCTCTATGATCTCGATCATCATCCCCACGTATAACGAAGGTGATTATATCGCGCGGACCGTACGGCACCTTGCCTCCCTTCCCCGGGACCGGTTCGAGGTGATCGTATCCGACAGTCAAAGCAAAGACGATACCGTGGCCATAGCCCGGCGCGCGGGTGCGGACGCCGTCGTGGAGCTTCCCGCCGGAAAAAAACGCGGCATCTCACAGGGCAGGAATGACGGTGCTGCCGTGGCGCGCGGAGAGTTTCTCGTGTTCATCGACGCCGATATCATCATTCCCGACCCCGGCAAATTTTTCGAAGACCTCCTTATGCAATTCGCCGCGAACCCCCGCCTCGTCGGGATCGTCGTCCCCCAGTGGGTGGAAAGGGATAAAGAGACTTTCGCCGATCGCCTCTTCTTTGGTATGTTGAACTCGTTCTATGTGTTCGCGAACAACGTGCTCCGCTCGGGAAATGCTTCCGGGGAATTTCAAATGATAAAAGCAGATGCATTCCGAAAGCTTCACGGCTTCCGGGAGGATCTCGTCGCGGGCGAAGACAACGATATGTTCAGGCGGCTTTCGAAGATCGGCAGGACGCGAATGTATTTCACACGCGCCGTATACCAATCGGGACGGCGGGTCCATACGCTCGGATGGCCGAAGACGCTCTTTGATTGGCTGAAAAACGGGATTTACG
>JAKABL010000056.1 GCA_021801885.1 bacterium | reverse complement strand
GTCGATGCCGGCACACTGCGCATCGTGTTCAAGGACCTCGTGTTTATCGGCCCCGATTCGCAGACGGCTGCCGCAATGTCGCATGCGGTGTGGGCCGCGGCACCCGCGCAGTATGACGCATGGCAGCAGGCGGTATATGCGCATCAGCAGGCGGAGAACTCCGGATGGGCGAGCGAAGCGAATCTTCTCGCGATCACGCGCACGGTCCCGGGCATCAATGTCAGCACGGTGACCTCGCTCATGCGCGAACACTCGAGCACGTATGCGGCGGCGATCCAGGCGGATGCCGCAGAGGGGACGCAGTCCGGCATTTCGGCGACGCCGGGATTCTGGATCGACGGGCAGGCCATTTCGGGTGCGCAGCCATTGAGCTTCTTTGAGACCGTCATCAACGCAGACCTTGCAAAGCAATGAGCGAATTTTTCCGCGCCGCAAAAAAAGCAGGAAAGGATCCGCGCGCCATCGCGAGCGGCCTTGCGGCGGGAGCGCTCCTCCTCGCGATCGCGATCTGGCTGCCGAACCTTTCCTTTGTTGAGGGCACGCTCGCCGCGCCGCAATTCTCGCCGGGCACAAAGATCGCGATTCTCTGGTCGTCGCTCGCCGCGCTCGGCACCGATTTCACGCCGCTCTCGCGGGATCTCACTATTGCGCTTGCCGTCCTTTTCGCGATCGATGTGGCGTTGCTCGTGTTCTACGTGCGCACGCGGATCGCGTTCGACCGGTCCGCGGGCGTGGGCATCGGCGGCATTGTGGCGGGGCTCCTCGGCGTGGGATGCGCATCGTGCGGGACGGTCGTCCTTTCTGCGTTCCTTGGCGCGGGCGCCACGGCGGGATTTCTGAACATGCTTCCCCTTAAAGGCGAGGAGTTCGGATTTCTTGGGGTGATACTCATGATCGTCGCGATCTGGCTTACGGCGAAAAAGATCGAAGGGCCTCGTTCGTGCGCGGTCGAGGGGGATTGAAGGCGGTGTGAAGTTGTGATAGCATAATGCTATGGGATTTTTCAGCCGCATGTTCGAACAAGGTCCTTCGGAGGAGGATCGCAAAAACGCTCTTCGCGAAAAGATCGCTCATTTGGAGCAGCAGCAGGAGGAAATAAATTTCTATATGGAAAACCGCGAGAGCGATTCTTACCATGTGGCGGGAAATGATGCGGAACGGCTTGCCACTATCAAGAAGGAACTCGAAGAAGCAATGGCCGCATTGGGAGAATCTCCCGCGCCAAAGAAGCGTGAAGATGTGAAGCGGCAGGAGGCCGCGTAAGACTATAAAAGATATCGGCACAGCGCATGGATGACGCCACCAAACCTATCACGAATGTAGGCCGGAGCACGTGGCAGTATTTCGGACAACACGCGGTCTTTACGGGCGTGGTCATCGCCGTGGCCATCGCCTGCGTGCTCGGAGGGATTGTCGCGCATCTACCGGCGCTTGCCGCACTGTCGCTTTTCATCCTCGTCATCGGGTATGGTATTGCGCAGTCGCGCGTACAGAACGCGTTCATGCGGCAGTTTGCCGCCGCGAACGGATATTCGTTTTCCCCCGATGCCTCGATGGACGGCATGAATGGCGCGTTCTTTCGGGTCGGATATGGCCAGCGTCGTTACGACCTTGTCGGAGGTTCGTATCAAGGCCATCCGATCGAATTGTTCCTGTATCAGTATACGATCGGCGAGGGGAAGCGCGCGGAAACGTACGTGTACACCGTGTTCCGCCTGCGATTCGATACCGCGATGCCGGACCTTGTCCTTGAGCAGAAGAAGTATGGGGTGGGGTATTCGATCCTGAAGACTGCGGCGAGCCAAAAGGAATTTATTTCGCTTGAAGGCGATTTCAACAAATATTTCACCCTGAGCGTTCCCAAAGGTTACGAAACCGAAGCGCTCGAAGTGTTTACGCCCGAGGTGATGGGGGAACTCATCGACAAGTGCAAAGATCTCAATCTGGAGATCGTCGGCACCGATCTCTTCATCTATGCGCACGGCGCCGTGGGAAAGGAAGCTACGCTCTTGGATCTGTACGGCATCGCGCACTATTTTGCGGAACAGCTCGGCCCCGTGCTCGCGCGGATGAAGCCAGGGCTTATCGCGCAGCAGGAGATCGGCCAAGGATAAGAGGTTTTAATACGGCACTCACCCCGGGTGCGGTAGCGGCACTGTATGCGGCAGGACGGTAGCACAATGCATGCCATGTATACATCTTAAAAAACGCGGCGTCCTAAGTAAGGATGCCGCGAGATTTTGATATTCGGTCGTTGGCCCATGCAATGTGTTTTACCGCACCGGCTTCAGATCGACGTGTTCACCTGGATGGGAAAGCACGATCTGCCACAGCCGCAGCCTTCCGGTACGGAATGCGGCGGCGCAACATTGGGGATAATAGTCCACCCACCCCCTCTTAAACGATTCACTGTAGCGATGAGAAAGAGAGGGCCATGCGGCGTGAAGGTTTGCATGCCAACCCATTAATCCGCGATCGTAATACGAAGGCGGGAACTCGTGCCAATCGCGAATAGCGAGATACGGGCCACTACTCCTTTCGATTTCGGCCCGGGTGGGAATCTTCCCGGTAGGGAAGACATATTTTCTGATGTACGGATCGGGTCCGCCCGCAACGCGCGCAGGGTTACCGATTGTGTGAAGGAGGAAGAGTCCTCCGGGTTTGAGTCGTTCGGATACCACGCGGAAGTATTCCTCGTAATGCTGGGGTTCCACATGTTCGAACATGCCAATGGAAACGACGTGGTCGAACTGACCTTTCACGTCGCGATAATCCTTATCCTCTAAAGTGACAGGAAGCCCTCGACACCACTCCTTGGCCCATGCCAACTGTTCGGTCGATATGGTGATGCCATGCACGAATGCGCCATAGTGTGTAGCGGCGTGATATTCGAAACTGCCCCAGCCGCAACCAATATCCAGTACGCGATCGTTTGGGCCAAGATCTAGCTTGCCACACACAAGATCGAGTTTTGCCTTCTGTGCCTCTTCGAGCGTAGAAGCACCCTTCCAATAAGGGCACGTGTAGGTCATACTTTTCCCGAGCATGGCGGCGTAAAGATCGTTGCCAAGGTCGTAGTGTGCCTTGCCGACGGCATGGCTGTTGCTCGCGGCACCGTGGTCGACCAGCTTCGATCGCACCAGTTCAGCAAGATGCGAGGGCGTGAATGCGCCAATGCGGGAAATCCATGAACGAAGGAGCCGTTCGAAAAAGAGATCCAGCTTTTCACAATCCCACCACCCGTCCCGGTAACTTTCGCCAAGACCGAGCGATCCGCCGAAAAGCACTCGACGGAAGAAGCGATCATCGTGCACCTGGATGTCCCATGGCGCAGAACCGTTCACGGTAATTCCCGCGCGCCTAAAAAGCCACACGAGCACTACTTTTGACATATTGGGCATGTGCCCCTCCGTGGTTTGAGATTCAAAGAACTCGCGTGCATTATATCACTTTTTATGGAAATGGCAATGATGTCGAGTCGCATTGATGAAGCCAGGGCTCATCGCGCAGCAGGAGGTCGTCCAAGGAGAGAAAACGGCGAAGCAGATCAAATCTTCCGAGGAGTGATGTGGTACAATAAATTCAATGAGATGGCGAGAGGGTTTTGTTGCTGAACTGATTGTATTCCTTGTCTTCGCGCTTATCGTGGCCGGGGGGTTGGTCTATGTGCATTATTACTATCTCCCGCAGGTGGCGATGAAAAACGCCGTCTCGTCATCAACGTCTACCGGCGTTGCTGTGGCAACGACTTCGGTCGCCGTAAGTTCATCTTCAACGGCGGCCGCCGCGCCGCGTATCGCGAGTTCCTCGCAGACCACTCCGACATTCCCATGTTCATACGAAGACGCTTCCAATGTGGGGGTGGTATTGCATGGAGTATGGCCGTCGTATATGGATCCTTCCATCGTGGAA
>JAKABL010000055.1 GCA_021801885.1 bacterium | reverse complement strand
AGGCATAGACCACGCCCGCTTTGAAACCTTCATTTTCGTAATCGACATCCGGCTCCAGGATCGGTGCACGAGTCCTCGCGCGCACCACGGTCGGATCATCGAGATCGAGCAGCATCGCGCCAAGCTTATAGCGGCCGGGGTCGCGTTCCTCGATCGCATGATAGAAGACAAGCCAGCCGTCCTTGGTCTTGAGCGGCGGAGGGCCCACGCCGCGCACATAGCTGTCCCATGCCGCACGATTGGGCCGCACGGCACCGTTCGACGGCCGTTTGCTCTTGATCGTCTCCCCTTCTTCGAACTCCAGAGAATCCCTGTATTCGATAAGCACCTTCGGCACGAGTCCGTGGAGAATGGCGAACTTGCCCCTGATCTTTTCCGGGAAAATGACCCAGTTCTTATGGATCTCGCCGGGCGGTGAAATAAGCGCGGGCTTCCGCCAATTCCATCGCTTTTCCAGAAAATCATCGAGCGCGATCGATGAAAGTCCGATGCGCACGGACCCCCATCCATCGAACGCGGTATAGGTAAGATAGACCCTTTCGTCGATCAGGGTGAGGCGGGGATCTTCCGCGCCCCCATTCCATCCACCGCCCGAAAGATATGCTCCTTCGGGAGGGGTCACGCGCCCTTCCTCGGGCACGGCTTCCTTCGTGACATGCGGTACGTATGCAGGGGCGTCATCGCGGTCGTCAAAGGTCAGTCCGTCGCGCGAAGATGCATAGCCGAGCGCGGACACGTCGTCACCGCCTATGGCGCGATAGAGAAGGTGGACCCGCCGGTCGGCATAGACCGCGGCAGGATTGAACGTCGCTTTCATCTCCCACCAGTGATGGTCGCGCGGTTCGATGATCGGGTTGCCATCATGCCGCTCCAGATGACGCGGGAGCGAGGGCGCATCCGAGAGGACGACCTTGGCCCTCCGCGCGACTGCCGCGCGCAGTGCGCGCCGTTTTGCGACACGTGCGATGAGCGATGCGATCGCTCCCTTTCCCGCGCCTCCGTTCCCTTTCCCGTCCGCAACAAAATCCTGCTTCGTTCCGCGAACGATGTTGCGTGACGCTCCCGAATCCTTTTTGGGGGAAATTTTTTTATGCGGCATCGGAGTTGATGGTACACACCGAAACCACCGCAGAACGGACCTACAAAAATATTATACCCCTCCCCCTACACCCCCCTACGGATGGCCCTGTGGATAAACGACCCCCCGTCCGGAGCGTCCATAGCGCCTAAAATCCGCCCGGGCCGCCGCCGATCCGTATGGCGGACGCCGTAACGCTTCCATCCGAATTTTGCGTGCCCACGATCGTCGCGTTCGCGCCAGGGGCGATCTGCGTGATCGCAATGGACTTCGGCTCCGTCACCGCGGTCGATGAGGAAAAGAACACCACCTCGGAATTGCCGTTCTGAAGCTGAAGCGTAAGGCTTGAACTTCCGATCGACGCAATCTGGCCCGTCACCGCACCTCCGCCGGCAACACCTCCGCGCGCAGCGAACGTCCTTGCGGAAATACCGTTCGCGCCGCCCGCCGAAGTCCGCGCGGACGCGCTTGCCATTCCCTTTCCCCAGAAGATCCCCGCAGTGAGCGCGGCGACCGCCACGACGGCCCACACGATGTGCATTGTATATTTTTTCATTGGATGACCTCTATTCGTTCATTCTCTCGTTATGCGACCTTTCCCTGCGGCGGCCCCGTCGCGGATCTCTTATTCGTAGCGTAAGGCCTCGATGGGATTCAATCCTGCCGCACGCCGCGCCGGATAATATCCGAAGATGATGCCGATGCCCGCCGATACGCCGAATGCCAAGAGGATATATCCCCACGACACGCTTGTCGTAATGCCCGTAAAGAGCGATATCCCGCGCGCGCCGATCCACCCGAAGATGACGCCGATCACACCGCCGGTGAAGGTGAGAAGGACCGATTCCGCGAGGAATTGAAGAGTGATGTCCTGACGCTTCGCCCCGATCGCTTTACGGAGACCGATCTCGCGGGTACGCTCCGTCACGGTTGTCAGCATCATATTCATGATGCCGATCCCTCCCACGAGCAACGAGATCGCGGCGATGGCGGCGAGAAGCGTGGTGAACGTACCGGTGACGCTCGATGCCGTCGATACGATGCTCTCCTGGTTCAGCACGCTGAAATCCGCCTGGGTCGGATCTGCGATGTTGTGACGCTGGAGGAGCAGACTCGTCACATCGTTCTGCACCTGCGTCATGGACTGTTGTGTCGACGCTTCGATGTCGATCTCGGTGAGATAGCTCGTGCTTCCCAGGAGATAATGCTGCGCGGTCCCGAGCGGCACATAGATCATGTCGTCCTGATTATTGAATCCGCTGCCTCCTTTCGCCACCGTCACGCCGATCACCGTGAACTCGGTGCCCTTGATGTCGATCGTCTGCCCGATTGCCATTGCCGGAGTGGCGCTCGCATTCACGTTCGGCGCGAAAAGATCCTGAAGCACCGTTGGCCCGATCACGGCCACGGGATTCGAATCCGTCACGTCGGCATTCGTGAACCATGCGCCATCCGCTACCTGGACGTTGCGCACCTGCATGTAGGCCGGCGTCGTCCCTATCACGTTCGTATTGGTATTGTTCGCCTTATACACCACCTGATAGCGCCCGCTGATCTCCGGAGCCACTGCGGCGACGTTCGCCACGCCGCTCTGGATCGCCGCCGCATCCGCAGGCGTGAGCGTCTCCGCGCTGCCTCCCGCACCGCGCACGAGCGATCCCGCGGACGTCTGCGCGCCAGGCATGATCATGATCAGATTCGCGCCAAGCGAATCGATCCGCGCCTGGATTGCCGCCTGCGAACCCTGCCCCACCGCCACAAGCGCGATCACGGACGCGATACCGATCACTATGCCGAGGATCGTGAGTCCCGACCGCACCTTGTTCACCGTAAGGGCGCCGTAGGTCTCTTCAAAAAGATCTTGTGTGGTCATATATGCAATGGTGACGGTTTCCGGTCATTTCCACTCTTGTTCCTCTTCTTCTTTTCCGGTCGCAATACGCTTGTTGGGGTTCTTCTCGTCCGATACGATGGCGCCGTCACGGATGTGGATGATCCGGTCCGCGTGCTCGGCCACATACAATTCGTGGGTGATAAGCACGACCGTCCTCCCGTGTCGCATATTAAGGTCTTGGAACGTGCGCAGTACCATTTCGCCCGTCCGCGAATCGAGATTTCCGGTGGGTTCGTCCGCGAGCACGAGCGCCGGATCGTTCACGAGCGATCGCGCGATCGCCACGCGCTGCATCATGCCCCCCGACAGCTGGTTCGAATGGTATCCCCGGAACGCCGCCGGGAACGCCGAATCGTCGAGTGCTTTTTCGGCGATCCGCTCGCGCACCTCTTTGGGAACATTCGCATACATGAGCGGAAGGGCCACGTTCCTGAGGACCGAGGTCCGCGGGAGAAGATTGAATGCCTGGAATACGAACCCTATCTTTTCGCGACGGATATCGGCAAGCTCCTCGTCCGAAAGCTTTGATACGTCGCTCCCGTCGAGAAGGTATTGCCCCGACGTAGGCGTATCGAGCGCTCCCAGAATATGCATGAGCGTTGACTTTCCCGATCCCGAAGGCCCCATGATCGCGAGGAATTCCCCTTCATCGACCGAAAACGTGACGCCTTTCAGCACCTCGGTCACGGTGGCACCGGTACCGTAGCTCTTTTTTATATTATTGCATTCGATGATCTTCTTCATGAGAAGTCAGCATATCCTCGCCATCCTTATTATTCCGTTATCTGCACATACTATTCCTCACTACCCTCCCCCTCCACCGCGATTAAATACTCTTCCCCCTCCCCCTCCACCGCCACCGCCGAGAAGTTGGAATGCGCTCCCTCCCGGAGCCGCACTGGCGGCCGATGCGCCCGATGACGATCGCACGGTCTGCGTGACGACCTGA
>JAKABL010000006.1:12509-20757 GCA_021801885.1 bacterium | reverse complement strand
ACGAACCATCCCGCGATGGCGAAAATATGCGACTGCTTCCGATCTTCTTCTACGACGATGGCCATGATGGATGATGATTACGATGGTTGGTAGTAGGCGGTCGCGGTGATGCTGTAGGTGTAGAGGTCCTGCGTCCCGAGGAGGGTCGCGCCGGAGGTCGTGAGCGTGGCGACCGGATGGATGGACAGCGCGGTCACATCGAACACGCGGACGTTCTGTTCGAGCCCCTGGAGGAAGGTCTTGAGCGCCTCGTAGCTTCCCGTTGCGGAAAGCTGGAAGGTGATCGTGCCATAGGGTTTGATGACCGCGGCCGCCGTGGTGCTCGTACCGTTCGTGATATACGCCGTGGACGCTACCGTATTCCGGGGCGCGGCGGAGACGGCAATTCCCACGTTCGCCACCTGGAGGCCGCTCGCCGAGGCGACGCCGTAAAGCTGTGCGATCGCATCCGCACTGTCGGGTCCCACCGGGAGCGCAAGGTCCACCGCCTGCGTGCTCGAGGACTGCGCCTCGTACGCGGTGAGCACGGACTGCGCTTTCGCCGCAAGCTGCTGCTCATTCGCAAGGAGCGTCGCCTCGGCGACGGCCTTTCCTTTGAGCGCCATGAGATTTGCGTATGCCGGCTTCACAAATTCGAAAAATCCAATCGCCGCGAGGACGAGAAGGAGGAGTGCGAGGAGAAATCCCGATACTTGTGAGGTGGTCTGCTTCATGGGTCGTGAGTGATAGGCGATCAAAAGATCATCAAGGCGTCGTTGACGGCGAAAATACGGAAGGTTGCATGGTGAGCGTCACGTTGAACGAAAGCGCCGATGCCGTGGCCGCTCCCGTCTGCGTGGCGGGACTGATGCTCGATACGACGGCGTCCGCCACCTGGGGCGATGCCTCGAAAATGGCGATCTGCTGATTGATGTCGCCCTCGGTCTTTGCGACGCCCTGCAGCGAGACCTTATCTCCTCCCGCAACGCTCATGTTCTCATAATAGACGTTCGCCTCGGTGTTCTTTTCGAGCCACGAGAGGAAGCGGGTCATAGAGGTATGGCGGGAAAGAATGCTCTGAAGGTTCGTGATCTGGGAATAGAAGTCGATGATCTGCTGCTCCTGGGCGGAACTGATCGATGCGTTCACGGTCGACAGCCGGGCGTTCAGTGAAGAGATCTGCGCATTCACGTACGGCGCATAGCCGAACGCGATGCCCGCATAGAGGAGGGCCACAAAGAGCAGCACGCCGCCCGAAAAGACGAGCGCACCGGCTCCCCGTCCGCGGGACGGCGCCGGTTCCTTCTCGAGCTGTTCAACGACCTGTTGAGGGAGTGGCATACATGAATATCATACCACACTTTATTCGCGCACGCGGGCACAACGATGGGAACATGTGCGTGCGTGCGCGAGGCGCTATGACACTCCCTTCATGCCGAGCCCCAGTGCAACGCTCATAAGCGGATTGAGCTCCGGCACGAACGGCACGATCTCGGGAGGATATTCGAATTTCACGAACGGAGACGCTTTGACGACCGGCATACCGATCTCCTTCTCGAAATAGTTCTCTATGCCGAGGAGGTTCGCGCCGCCGCCGGCGAGGATCACGCGTTCCGCATTGGATGCGGCCGGAAACTGTTCGCGATAGCCGAACTGTGCTTTCTTCACCTCGTTCACGATCGCATCAAGGAACGGGACCATGATCGACGCGATGTCCTGATTGGGGCCCGTCCCCACGATGCCGCGCTCCTTTTTGAGCTCCTCCGCGCGAAGCGGATTGATGCTGAGCGACGTGGCGAGCGCCTGCGTGAGGGATGCCGAAGCGAAATCGCTCTGCACGCCCCAGGCCATGATCCCCTTCTCGAGGAATACGATGTTCGTCGAACGGCTCCCGATATCGACGATGATGGATGAGACCGGATCGCCGCCAAAGAGGCGCGCGAGCGAAAGCGATTCAAGTTCGAGCGTACGCAGCGTGAGGCCGGCGCCCTGGAAAATGCGCTGATATTTCTTGATGGCCTCCTGCGGCACGGAAATAAGGAGTATCTTCTGATGGGCAAAACCTTTGTCGTCCGTATAGTCCGCGACCTTCATCCAATCGAGGGCCACCTGTTCGATCGGTATCGGCACGTACTGTCGCGCCTGATACACGAGCGCCTGCTCCACCTGCTTCGGATCCATCGCGGGAAAATCAAGAAGCGTCGTGAACACTTCGAAGGGAGGGAGGGAGGCCACCGCCTCCTTCGTGGACGTGCCGAGCTCCGCGATGAGGGCCTTGAGCAATTCGACCGCCTGAGATTCGAATATCTTGAGCCCGCTCGTCTGGAGTACCTGATTGGCGCGCTCAAGATAGCCGCTCGATTCGAGCATACCGTAGTTCGTGACGCGCGGAGCCTTATCGCCGCGCCTCACTTCGACGGCCTTGATGGACGTCGTGCCGATATCGATACCAAGACACGCCGACGGCGTGCTTTTTGAAAAGAATGAAAATGGTCGTGCCACGAGTATAGGGGATTGCTAAAGGTTTCTTGGGAAAATTTTTATCGTAATTCCTCTACTATCATACCATGGACGCGGCCGCGATTCTCTTGGATGCGCTCTTCCCCGGGGAATGTCTCGCGTGCGGCGCGCATCTTCTCCATGGCACGCTTTGCGACGCATGTCGGATGGCGATCGCCCCGCATCGAGGCGTGTTCTGCGGCGCATGCGGCGCCGCCCTCCCGGGTCTCAGGAACATCTGCCATCCCCGCGTCCCCTATCTTCTCGGCGCTGCGGGCGAATACGGCGACCCCTCGCTCCGCGCGCTCATCCATGCCCTCAAATTCGCACGCATGCGCGCGGCGGCGGAACCGCTCGCCGATATCCTCGCCCACTATATCGCCCGCCTTCCCATAGACCTGAAAGGCATGACGGTCATCCCCGTTCCCATTTCCGCGGCGCGCATGCGGGAACGCGGATTCAACCAGGCAGAGCTCATCGCGGAACGGGTCGCGCACTTCTTCGGGTTACCACTTATGAAGGAGGTGCTCGCGCGGCCCGTCCATCGCGATCCTCAAAGCGAGATCGATGACCGGGCCGCGCGGCGACAGAACGTCGCGGGCTGTTACGCGCTCGCGCCGCCGCGGAGAGGATTCCTGCGCCCGCCGCCCGCCACGGAAGCACCGAGGAAGGTGATGCTCATCGATGACGTGACGACCTCGGGCGCCACGTTCACCGAAGCCGCACGGACGCTTCGCGCGGCAGGCACAAAAAAGATACTCGCGCTCGCCGTCGCAAAAGCTATATGAACGCACGGAGCCCTACTGGGGTAACAGCGCTTGAATGATGGTGCTCAGCGTAAAGAACTGCTTATAGGTGCTCTGCAATGCATCGAGCGACTTCTTGATGAGACCGAGGGTCTCGTCGGGAGGAAGGGATTGCTGGAGGGCTGACTGCGCCGCGGCGTTGTCCGCTTGCGCGGTCTCAAAGGACGCATATGCGGCATTGAACGCGTTCGAAAGCGAGGAGTTCGCCGAAGCGTTCTCGAGGAACGACACTGCCTGCTGGGTCTCCGCCATACGGGTCGCGGCAGTGGAGAAAAGCGACTGATTGCCGGCCCACAGCACATAGTCATTGGTCTGCCCGACAAGCGGTGCGAACGTACCCTGTCTCCAGGAAAGCACCTCGGCGGCAATGGCTTTGGTGCCGGCGATGCCGGCGTTGTCCAGTTTGCCGAGCTCCAATGTATAGAAGTTCGCCGCATCATCGAGGCGTCCATTGAGCGACGATCGGATCGCTTCTCCTGCACTTCCCGCATCAGGGGCGCCTTTCACGCTGGTGCGCAGCGTCGCGACTTCGCCCTGCGCACAAGAGATCACCGCAGTGATGAGCTGCTTGCGGAGTGCAAGCTCCTTCACGACTTCCTCGGAAGCACTGAGCGAAGGATCGGCCTGGATCGCCGCGATCGCGGCAATGTCGCTCTTGGAAATGCCGCATGTATCAACGAGCGGAATGGATGAAGACGAAACGGTGGTCGTTGCCGCCACCGGGGTCGTTGCACCGCCCGCTCCTTGCGCGGACGCCGCGGAAGACGTGGCGGTGGCCGCCAGGGCGACGGTGCCCGAAAGGAAATATGCTCCTCCCAAAAAGACCGCGGCGGCGATCAACGCACTTTTGGTCGGTTTCGGCATAAGGATCATGGGTGGAGGTGAGAATATGAAAATGGTCGGATTATTGGGAAAGCGCCTGGAGCGCCTGGTCGACCGTGAGCGTCGTCGATGCGGTGGACGAACCATTCGCCCCCGGGGCCGTCGATGAGGCCGTCGATGAGGATGCGGCTCCGGCGAGAGTGCTCGCGCGCATCATGACCGCGGCACGCGCAGCGGTAGACGACATCGTGGAGGTCACCTCCGAATAATCGAGATTCGCAAGCTTGATCTGGATATCGATGGCCTGCGCTTCGGCCTGAAGGCCGGAGGGATCGATCACCGCATACTGGACCGGCTCGAGCTTGGTGCCGGAAAATCCTCCCATGGCAAGCACAATGAAGAATCCCGCGAGCACGAGCGCGACCCCGCTTTCGAGCGTACGGAAAAATACCATGACGCCCTGTGCGCGTATCGTGGGACCATGCTGCGGCGACGTCAAAACTTCCCGCCGGGAATGTTCCGTATAGTGCGGGTCGGGTTCGATGCGCCTGAATTGTGCAAAAAGGTCAGAGATCTTCATCGGAATCGTCAAATGATACGGTCAGGGAATCGAACGAGATGGAGGGTTCGTCACCGAGCGCGCGCTTCAGTTCGCGGATCGCGCGATGCTGGGCGAGCTTTATGGCACCCTCGGTCTTGCGGAGCGCGGCGGCCGTTTCCTTGAGGGACATGTCCTCCACGAACCGCAGAATGATCACGTCCTGATAGTCCGGCTTGAGACGTCCCACTGCGGAGCGGACCTTCTCGAGCGCAAGTTTCGTACCGAGACTCGCCTCGTGGTCTCCCGCGACCGCAAATGCCTCGGGGTCGGTCTTATCAATGCTCACATCGTGACGGCGCGCATGCTCGCGGTAATGATCGATCACCTGGTTGCGCGCGATCTGATAGAGCCAGCTCGAGAACGGATGTCCGCGATGCCGGTAACCCGCGACGTTCTGCCATGCCGAAAGGAACACCTGATGGGTGATGTCCTCGGCCTCCTCACGACGCCCCACTTTGATGAGCACAAACCGATAGATCATCGGCTGGTACCGGTCATAAAGGGCGCCAAAGGCCGAGGAATCGCCCTTAACGGCTCTCTGGACGACACTTCGTTCGTTATCGTTCTCGCCGTTCATCATAGAAAACGCTGGATAGGTCAATAGGTTACGGAGGGGGTCTTGCATGAAAAAAGCCCTTCACCAGGGCATCATCCCTTTTATTATAGTACGTTGCCGGGAGAGGTCAAAAGTTCGGATAAAAAAACGGCATTTCATGGAAATGCCGTTTTGGTCACATGGGCGAGGATCGCCGTGGAAAGCAGCTCCGTAATTTTCTCCACGGACGCTCCCCCGTCGATCGTTTCGATCAGTCCGGGAAACGCCGCCGCCTGCGCGCGATAGCCTTCGCGGACCTTGGCGTGGAATGCCGCTGCTCTGAGGTCATACCGGGAATCCTTCTCCTCGAAGGTTCCTCGAGATGCGGCGATGCGTCTCCCGGTCTCTTCGACGGAGATGTCGAGGAAGAAGACTTTATCGGGCATCGCACCACCGATCGCACGGAGGCAAAGTTCCCGTGCAAACAAGGGATCGACCCCTTCGGCGCACGCCTGATAGGCAAGCGTCGAAATGAATGATCGATCCGACAGTACGATGCGCCCCTCACGGAGCGCGGGCTTTACGATCCCCTCGATCAATTGGCAACGCGACGCATTGAAGAGGAGGAGGCTCGTGAATGGCTCCACGCGCTCATCGTCGTCGCGCGCGAGGAGCATGGCCCGGATACGGTCGCCGAGCCTCGTGCCGCCCGGTTCCCGAACGACCGTCACGGCGTATCCCCGCGCTTCAAGCAGCGCCGCAAGCAGCCTAATCTGCGTCGATTTGCCCGCGGCATCACATCCTTCGAGTACGAAATATCCCGATGCCATCCTGGCACCTCCTTAGGAACAATGATTCTGCCGCCAGCATACCCTATTTTTCGAAATGCATCCAGCCGTTGTTGCGCGCAAAGTTCTTCCAGTATTGGGAAGCCTGTGGTTGCGTGGCGCCGTAATACTTGCTGCCGAGCTCCGCTTTGCCGTAGGCCCGCTCCGCAGGCGAGGAAAGCGGCATGTAGGACATCTGTGCGATCGGCATTTTGTAATAAAGCTTGATCGGAAGCGGCGAAACATTGTGGAGCTCGAGCGTCATATTGAGGTCGTTCCCCGGATCGAGATACCCAGCCGTCGCGTGGATGAGGAGGCCGATGCGCCCGAGCGACGACTTCCCTTCGAGGCGCCCCACCATGTCGTCCGCCACGCCCGTCTTCTCGTACATCATGCCGAGCGCGAACTCGCCCGGATGGAGGACGAACTGCCGCGTCTCATCGATGCGGACGTGCTCCATCATATCGTCGATGGGCTCTTTCGGATCGATGCAGACGAACTTCTGCGTGGTGAACACCAGAAATTCCGCGCCGAGATGGAGGTCCACCGATGCGGGCTGGATGGCGTCCGGAAACATCGGATCGATCGTAATGCGACCTTCCGCGATCGCCTTTTTGATGTCACGGTCGGAGAGGATCATTGCTCTTCATTGTAGGCCGCGGGGCGTTCCTCCGCAAACAATACCTGCGTTTCCAAGGAAAATGTGGGGTTGCGCGGCACGATGACGGCCGACTATAAAAGAACCGGTGCTGCGCGAGCCTCAGCGCGTGCGGGAACGTGCACGGCGGCGGGCCCGGTACGTGGTGAGGAACGTGGGAATGAGCGAAAGGATCACCACGATGACCACTGCGGGAAGGAGATAGTGATCGACCCCGGGAATGGTCGCGCCGAGATAATATCCGAGAAGCGTGACACTGCCGCCCCAAAGGATGCATCCCACGAGATCCGCCCAGAAGAAGAACCGATAGGTCATCTTTCCGACGCCGGCGAGGAGCGGCGCAAACGCACGTATAATGGGAACGAAGCGCTGGATGATGAACGTCGCTCTGCCATAGCGCGCAAAGAACGCTTCGGTCTTATGGAGATTGTCGGGGTTGAAAATGAACGTGTTGCGTTCTTCGAACACGCGGCGCCCAAGCCGCGTACCGATGAGATACCCCACGTTGTCGCCCACGATCGCGGAAACGATGGCAACGACGAGAAGCACGGGAAGACTGAAATACCCCTGTGCCGCAAGGAGCCCGCCCACAAAGATGAGGCTGTCCCCCGGCAAAATAAATCCGAGAAGGAGTCCCGATTCGGCGAACACGATGATACTGACGCCGGCATAGCCGAACGTCTTGATGATATAAATGACGATGGCGGTGAGATTAAACGACATCGGGCAAAGGATGAAGGGTTTCTCTGCGATCCTGCGACGGGGCAGTGAAGACGAACCATGAATATCCCGCAAAATTCCATGCGAGACTCACGAGCGTGGCGATGACGGCGGCGACGTTGTCCCATCGGACCTGCGAAAGGCCGGCTCCCGGAGATGCAAGCCCCACGACGGCCGCCACCGTACCCACATTCACGAAAAATCCCACGACCGTCACGGCGGCAAACCGCCCGAATTCCTTCGCGGTCCGCCGAGGAACGGTCTCGCCGCCGAACGTCCACGCGCGATTGAGCTCATAACTGTTCACAAGGGCGCAAAGGAACGATAGCGATTTGAACAGAACGACGGAAAATCCCACATCGAGCCGGGTCACCGCGATGAGTGCATTGAACACAAAGAAATCGATTCCCGTGTTCATCACGCCCACCATGAGAAATTTTGCACCTTTATGGAATGCGCGGCCGGCGGCCCCGGTACGGAAAAAACGGTGGGCAATGACGGCCGTAAAGAAGAACGCGAGCGGGAGAACGGCAAGGATGGCATCGCGCTCGCTCCCTGCGAGCACAAGACGTTGGAGTACAAAGAACCAGAGTACGGCGGACGCGAACCCTACGGCGAGCGCCATGCGATAATCCTTGGCGCGGCGTGATGCGGAATTCATAGAAAAGTCGAATAGAGGAAACGGTTAAAGGGGTGGAAATTCATTCTAGCAGCAAAAGGAAAGGGGTAAAAGCTAAGGCCGCCCCCGTAAGGACGGCCTCGATGAAATGACAGGCGTGGGTACATTGCTTATGCGTGGCG
>JAKABL010000006.1:0-12409 GCA_021801885.1 bacterium | reverse complement strand
TTTTGAGACACTCCTATCCGATGTTCTGCGATCCACCTTCTGAGCGGGTAACGGGAGTCGAACCCGTCTCTTCACCATGGCAAGGTGACATAATACCGATATACGATACCCGCAAAGTACCGTCTTATTGTAAGAGTTTTTGAGGGAAAATCAACTACCCAAAGAGGAAAAACATGCTCTTCGCGATCATCTACGGCAAGGAACGGATCGCACAACGAAAGAATATGGCACCTAAAAGGGTAGGAAAAACCGATGCCCTACAAAAATCTTTCATTCTTCCAAAAGGAATATAATAAAGCCATGGCACACAATAAGACCATGACGCCTCCACCGGACCTCCCGGATCACGGTTTTTACTATCACTATAAGCACGACCCGGCCGGGCCGCTCGAAAACTACGCATACGAAGTGATCGGTGCGGGATGCAATACCGAAGGCGACTGGGCTTCGCCCGATGCATATTTCGTAATCTATCGCCCACTTTACGAAAGCTCTCCCGCATACGAAGCCGGGTGGCTCTGGTATCTTCGCCCCGCAACAATGTTCATGGAAGACGTTACAAAACCCGATGGCATGCAAACCCCTCGCTTCCATCGCATCGTCAATCCCGAGATCGTGAGCGAGCTCGAAGAACGACGAAGGGAGCTCTACCACACACGCACATAGCAGGCACACACATAAAAAACTGGCCCATAAGGACCAGCTGATCCGCGCACCGCGCGGAAAGGAATCGATATATGCCTGTCACTTCTGCGGAAGTCCGCCGAGACAGGCTGCATTTGCGGTATATGCAGATCTACTAAGAATGATGAGCCACTGCGCATTACCGTCGTCATTGATCGTCTTTTTGACGGAAGGCACGACACCGGATCCTTCCACAAGAACCCCTCCCTTCCCATAGGCGATGACGTCGCTTTCCGGAGTTCCGTTCTTCTTCACATACTGGAAGCTCACCTCCCGATGAGGAAGGTATCCCAGGTTGGAAAGAAGGAAATAGGGACATATGACGTCGCGGGGAAGCGGGGTGACCGTTCCCGTAGGGACGAGGCTGACATCGTAGCCGTGCTCCTGCGCACGCGCAGGCACGACCGCGACCGCAACGATTATGACAAATGCGATAACAAAGGCGGGCGTTCTCATGACACACCTCCTCTCCCCCTTATAGAAGATTCCTCAAAAAAAGTCCATGGTACGGTCCCCGCACAGGAGGACCGTTTTTTTGTAAGCCTCGTGCTTGGAGAGCTCAATATTCGATCCCCTTCCGCGCCGGCACGCCGCGGCGATAGGCATGGGAAAGCTCATCGCAGCGCGTGGCGAGATCGGCACGGAAAAGAATCTCTGAGTGGGCGTAGCGGCCGGTGAAGATGACGTCCACACCATCCGGAACCGCATCGAGGAACGCGATGACCTCGTCGAGGGACAGGAGATGGAGATCGAGGGCTACGTTCACCTCGTCGAGGATGACGAGGTCGTACGCTCCGGAACACGCTGTATCGCGCGCCTTCGCAAGCGCCGCTTCGGCGGCCTTGCGATGCGCCTCGCGCGGCAGCGCATCGCCGAGGATGCCCACGAACCCCAGTCCGGCCTTTTCGAAATGCATGTGTCCGCAGGCCGCAGCGAGACACCCCGCAAGCACGCGGTCTTCCCCGCTCGGATAGCGGTCGCTTTTGATGAACTGGATCATGAAAACACGCTCCCCTTGTCCGAGCGCACGCACCGCCTGACCAATGGCGGCCGTCGTCTTCCCCTTCCCGTTGCCGGTAAACACCATGAACATAGCGTCCTTCCATTGTCGCGCGGCACCGCGGATATGCAACGGATGCGCGATACGGACCGATCTCCCCATGCGCTACGCACCTTCTTCGCAAGGATATGTTCCCTTTAGAACACTCCAAAAGCCCCGCTATTACTGAGAAAAATGGATAGAGGATTCTCGCCGCCGAGAAAATCGAAAAGTGACGACGATCTTGTCAGCAATTCTGTTTTTAAAGGATCACCGCAGGGAGAATGCAAAGAAGGAGATTTTATGGACCTACGAGGCACACCGCGCGGCCGCAAGCGTTGCCATGCTCGATAAAATGTTTTTTCGCTATGGCGATACGTTTCTCGCGGCGCGCGCAGGGTGGTTTACTGATGAGGAACCCTTGATACGTCGACCGGGGGATTCCACGGGGCAATACTAGCACGGCTCCGATAAAGAAAACTTAAAAAAACACTGCCGCATGGCCACCATGACAAAAACGCAGTTCAGAGAGGTAAAGAAAAGGGACGGGCGCATCGCTCCATTCGACGAAGCGAAAATCACGAATGCGATCGCGAAAGCAATGCAGGCCACAGGCGAAACCGCGGGACGGGAAGACGCGGAAAAGGTCACGGAACAGGTGATCGCCTCCCTCGTAAAGCGCTATCCCAAAGATCACACCCCCACGATCGAGGAGATCCAGGACATCGTGGAGACCGAACTGATCCTCATGGACTATGCGAAGACCGCAAAGGCCTATATCCTCTATCGCAATGAGCGTGCCCAGGTGCGCGAGAAGAAACGTGAGATCCCCGCACACGTGCGCGCGCTCGCGGAGCAGAGCAAAAAATACTTCCGGAACCAGCTGGCCGAATTCGTCTACTACCGGACCTATTCCCGCTGGATTCCCGAAGAGGGCCGACGCGAAACGTGGATAGAGACCGTGGACCGCTATGTCGATTTCATGAAAGAAAACCTCGGCGCGAAGCTCACTGACGCGGAATACGAAGAGGTGCGCGGCGCGATCCTCAACCAGGAAGCAATGCCCTCCATGCGGCTCCTCCAGTTCGCGGGGACCGCGGCGCGGGCCACGAACGTGGCGGCGTACAACTGCTCCTTCACCGCGCCGCGGAAGCTCGAGGACTTTGCGGAAATGATGTATATCTCGATGTGCGGCACGGGCGTCGGGTTCTCCGTGGAAAGCCAGAACGTCCAGAACCTCCCGCAGATCAAAAGGCAGACGGGCGAGACGCTGCCCGCCCACGTCGTCGATGACAGCAAGGAAGGCTGGTGCGATGCGCTCACGATCGGCCTCAAGGCGTGGTTCGACGGCAAGGACATCGACTTTGATTATTCACAGCTCAGGCCCGCAGGTGCGCGCCTCAAAACGATGGGCGGCAAGAGCTCCGGTCCCGAACCCCTCCGCGCGCTCCTCACCTTCGCCCGCGCAAAGATCCTCGCAAAGCAGGGCCGTCGCCTCTCCAATATCGACGTGCACGACATCTCCTGCAAGATCGGTGAAGTCGTGGTGGCCGGCGGCGTGCGCCGCAGCGCGATGATCTCGCTCTCCGACCTCGATGACCAGGAAATGCGCGGGGCGAAACAGGGGCAGTTCTATTACACGGAGCCTCAGCGCTCAATGGCCAACAATTCCGCGGTGTACAACGAAAAGCCCGACTCCACGCAGTTCCTCCAGGAATGGCTCTCGCTCGTCGAAAGCCACACCGGGGAACGCGGCATCTTCAACCGCGGCTCGCTCGCCACGCAGCTTCCCGAGCGGCGCGTCAAGGCGCTCGGCGACGCGATCAATGCGGTCGGAACGAATCCCTGCGGCGAGATCATTCTCCAGCAGAAAGAGTTCTGCAATCTCTCCGAGGTCGTCGCGAGGGCCGAAGACACCGAGAAGACGCTCCTTCAGAAGATCCGCATCGCGGCCATCCTCGGCACCTATCAGTCCACGCTGACGAACTTCCCCTATCTCTCGAAGGAATGGAAGGAACATGTGGAGGCGGAACGCCTCCTCGGCGTCTCGATCACCGGACAGTGGGACTGCCCCGTCGTACGCGACGACGCGGTCCTCCGCCGCCTCCGCGATCACGCGATCGAAGTGAACCGCGAATACGCGGCGCGGTTCGGCATCGCCCCGTCGGCGGCCGTCACCTGCGTCAAGCCGTCCGGCAACCTTTCGCAGACCGTCGATTCGTCGTCCGGCCTGCATCCCCGCCACGCGAAGTTCTACATCCGCCGCGTGCGCATCGCCGCCACCGATGCGCTCTTCCAGATGATGAAGGACCAGAAGATCCCCTACTTCCCCGAAGTCGGCCAATCCCTCTCGTCGGCGAGCACCTACGTCATCGAGTTTCCCGTGAAGGCTCCGGAAGGCGCCGTCATCAAGGACGATCTCGGCGCGATCGATCAGCTCGAATACTGGAAGAAGGTGAAGGAGCACTATACGGAACACAATCCGTCCGTGACGGTTTCCGTGGGCGACGACGAATGGATCGCCGTCGCGGATTGGGTCTACACGCACTGGGACCTCGTCGGCGGCCTTTCCTTCCTGCCGCGCGACGATCATGCCTATCTCCTTGCGCCGTACGAAGCGATCACCGAAGCGCGCTACCGCGAGATGGTCGAAAAAATGCCGGCCATCGACTACGCGCAGATCCTCCTTTATGAACTGGAGGATTCCACGGACGCCAAGCAGGAGCTCGCCTGCGCGGGCGGCGTGTGCGTGATCGACGACGCGCTCGCCGCGGAAGCCGCGGGCGGCGCAATGGCAGCGGCCGCCTGAGGCATAACGACCCGGCGCAATTCCTCGCGAAAAAACCGGCGCACCCTGCGCCGGTTTTTCATATGTCCGCCATTTCCCTGCCGCACGTCACCGCAGTATCGCCGCTAGAGGAATGACGGCTCCTTGCGCCACCCATGCCGCCGCCGCCAGCGCCACTCGTGAATGATGAATCCCACCACGAAGATATCGAGGATCGTCACAAGGAGCAGCGCCGCCGATGGCGTGTACGCCATCTGGAAAAATTGATACGCAATGAAGAATCCGAAGACCACGACGCCGACGGGATACGCCCACATCTTTTCCTTAAGGAGGGCAATGACCACGATCAGCTTGATCACCCCATGGGAGGTGAAAATGAACGCCCACACCGCCTGCGGCGTCGTGAGGAATCCATGGAGACCCTGCGCCGCATAGCGCCACAAGAAATCGAGGGGGCGTTCGGTGAGCTCGTCGCCCGTAAGCGCGATCACCGCACGGCGGATCGCGTCGTAGCTGAACAGCGCAAGCGTAAGGCCAAGCAGAAGCTCCCCCAGGGCGAACAGCCCCTTCAGGATGACCGTGGCCTTGAAGAGCGATCGATAGTTCTCTTCGGTGAGACGCTTCATGGCTTCATCATACACCACCCGCATCCGTACCATGCAATGCCGCACCGCCGGGCGATATCCTTTCCATTATCATCCATCACTTCCCCAGGGCGTAAAGCCTTTGGATCTCCGATGCGGAAAGCGCCCTCGCATAGACCCGCACGCCCTCCTGAAGCCCGTTGAAATACTGCCCACTATACCCGTAGCCGATGTACAGCATCTGGGTATTGACGTTGATGGGCGTCGTATACGCGGCTTCGTAGGCAAGCGCTCCGTTGATATAGGTTATACGGTACGATCCATTATATACTCCGCACACAAAGGTCCATGTGCCCGCACTAATCGGCGTGCCCGCATCATTGTATCCGGTGTCATTGACGGCAAAGTGGATGAGGCCGCTATTGATAAAGAGGTACCATAGCGAGTTCGTGCCGCCGCCGCCAAATCCCTTGGTGATCACCCGCTGTCCGCCGGAGACCGTCGAGGGATCGATCCACGTACATACGCTCACCGAACTCGTCATATTATACGCGGGCGACGACGACGCCTGAATGAAGTTGTTTGAACCGTTGAATGCGCCCGCCCAACTTTGCCCGTGTCCTATAGCGTAGTAACCGCTCGTTCCCGCCGCAGTTCCCTGCCACGCCCCATTATTACTATTGTTCGAATTGTCATATGCCACAGTGCCCGTGCCCTCGTTGAGCGGCCACCAGCCTACGAGGCCGACGCTCAAATCGTTGTTCCAATTGTAATCAACGGGATTCAAGGTAAGATCCGTTCCCTCCGTAAGAAACCCCGCCTGGCCGCTCGCGGAGGCAATGGTGCCCTGATACTTCTCCGACTCCATGCTTGCCGTCAGCTCGTATTGGGATCCGTTCGTCGCATAGGTGTAGTAGAGGCCGGTGCTTGACTGGTTCGTGGGGTCCACGGGGAGGGAGCCGAAGGGATCTCCGGAACTGATGGAAGAGAAATCAATGGGGATCCATCCGGAACCGTTCGTCAGGCGGTACTCGGAAGAAGGGCTGCAGGCATAGGTGTCGCTTGCGGGGAGGGCGAGGAGACCCCAGGTGCCGCAGGTGCTCGAAGCATCAGGGAGGCTGGTGAAGATGACGGAGCTTGTGCCCATGCTGCCTCCGGGGACGTCCGTCTGATAGAGGCCGATCGCACTGTTGAGGGTCGCAAGATCGGAGACCCTGTTGGCATCCCTGCTTTGAGCAAGCAATTGTGCGGGGTTCAGGGTGAGGACCACGACCACTGCAAGGATGGCGATGATCGCGATCACCACAAGGAGCTCGATGAGGGTGAAGGCCTTGCGAGGGGGCATATATGAAAGTATAGCAGAGGAGGATGCAGTTGTGCGCTCTGGCGAGCAACAAAAAAGGACACCCTAAGATGTCCTTTTTGTCATAGTGCGCGGGAGAGGACTCGAACCTCCAAGCCCTTACGGGCGCTACCACCTCAAGGTAGTGCGTCTGCCAGTTTCGCCACCCGCGCATAAACAAGGAACTTCCCTATTCTAATTAAAATCGCTTCTCTTTTCAAGCCTCTGTCCGCGGAGGCGCCCCGCAATCCCCCGCCCTCTCCACGGCCATGCATCCGACAAAGGAAATCCCCGCAGCGTGCGGGGATTTCTCGGAGCGATCGCGGGGATCGCGCACTATGCCATCTTGATCTCGATATCCACGCCGGCCGGAAGATTGAGATTCGAGAGGGACTCGATGATCTTCTGGCTGGGATTCACGATCTCGACGAGGCGCTTATGGACGCGAAGCTCGAACTGCTCGCGCGCGTCCTTTTTGACGAACGTCGCACGATTCACGGTGTAACGCTTGATCTCCGTGGGAAGCGGGATCGGACCCGTGACTTTTGCGTCATTGCGCTCGGCGGCCTCGATGATCTGGCGCGCCGAATTATCGATCAACTTGTGATCATAGGACTTGATGCGGAGGCGGAGCTTCTGCGGTGCGTCGTTCTTTGCCATCGTCGTAGTGCGGAATTAATGGTTACTTGATGAT
Organism: bacterium; assembly: GCA_021801885.1. Taxonomy (GTDB): domain Bacteria; phylum Patescibacteriota; class Minisyncoccia; order UBA6257; family 2-01-FULL-56-20; genus JAKAGE01. Next base: position 5,278 of record JAKABL010000006.1, on the reverse strand, counting down.
CTTCGAGACGACGCCGGCACCGACCGTGTGGCCGCCTTCGCGAATGGCGAAGCGCTGCTTCTCTTCGAGCGCCACCGGGGTGATGAGCTTCACCGTGATCTTCACCGTATCGCCCGGCATGACCATTTCCATACCCTCGGGGAGGGTCACCTCACCGGTCACATCCGTGGTGCGGATATAGAACTGCGGCTTGTAGCCCTTGAAGAACGGAGAATGGCGTCCGCCTTCCTCCTTTGAAAGGACATAGACCTCTGCTTCGAACTCGGAGTGCGGGGTTACCGTACCGGGCTTCGCAAGCACCTGACCGCGCTCCACGTCCTCTTTCTTGAGACCGCGGAGAAGGGCGCCGATGTTGTCGCCGGCATGGCCTTCGTCGAGGAGCTTGTTGAACATTTCAATGCCCGTGACGACGGTCTTCGTGGTAGGGCGGAGACCGACGATCTCGATCTCTTCGTTCACCTTGACGGTGCCGCGCTCCACGCGACCGGTCACCACCGTACCGCGGCCTTCGATCGAGAAGATGTCCTCGACCGGCATGAGGAACGGCTTGTCGAGATCGCGGACCGGATCGGGGAAGTAGGTGTCCATCGCGTTCACGAGATCGACGATCGGCTTCGCGTCCTCGGAGTCCGCCGACGTAGCGTTGAGGGCCTTGAGCGCCGAACCGCGGATGACCGGCGCGTTATCGCCGTCGAACTGATACTTCTTGAGGAGCTCGCGGACCTCCGATTCCACGAGATCGATGAGCTCAGGGTCATCCACCATATCGCACTTGTTGAGGAAGACGATGATCTTCGGCACGCCGACCTGGTGTGCAAGCAGGATGTGCTCGCGGGTCTGCGGCATCGGGCCGTCGGTGGCGGCGACCACGAGGATCGCGCCGTCCATCTGGGCGGCACCGGTGATCATGTTCTTGATGTAGTCGGCGTGGCCCGGCGCGTCGATATGCGCATAGTGGCGCTTCTCCGACTGGTACTCCGAGTGATGCAACGCGATCGTGATACCGCGTGCCTTTTCTTCCGGAGCGTTGTCGATCTGATCAACCTTCTCTTCCTTCTTCGCAAGACCCTTCATGAAGAGCACGTGCGTGATCGCCGCGGTCAAGGTCGTCTTGCCGTGGTCGACGTGGCCGATCGTGCCGACGTTCATGTGCGGCTTCGAACGGTCGAATTTTTCCTTTTCAGCCATTGTAAAAAATGTAAATTATTTTTATGTTGGTCGCCGCGTACCAAATGGCCGCCTGCGGTTTTTGTCCCCTTTTCTCGAACAAAAACAGCTTGAAAAGCTGTAAAAACCTAAACCAATCGACCGGTTTAGAGAAAAGGTTTACCAAGCAATTGTAAGCCATATCCTCTGCCCTTGTCAATCCTCCCGTAGCATATCGTAGCAAAAAGCTCCCGGAGCGTGCCTGAGGGGACTCTCGAAGCGGCGGAGGCCGCGAGAGGGAGGGGCGAATTCAACAGAATGCAACCCCGCCCCGAAGGCATACTGCGGGAGCTTTTTGCGGTTATCGCTTCTTCCCTTCAATGATCTGCTGTGCCACGTTGTTCGGCGCAGGCTCGTAGTGATCGAATTCCATAGAGAAGGAACCGCGGCCTTGGGTCATCGTGCGGAGGTCCGTCGCATATCCGAACATCTCGGAGAGCGGGATCTGGGCATTGATCACCTTGAGGCCCGGACGGTCGTCCATCGATTCGATGCGTCCCCGCTTCGAGTTCACGTTGCCGGTCACTTCACCCATATAATTGTCGGGGATGATGACCTGCACCTTCATGATCGGTTCGAGGATGACGGGCTTCGCCTTCTTCGCCGCGTCCTGGAACGCCATGGAACCGGCGATCTTGAACGCCGCCTCGGAAGAGTCCACTTCGTGGAACGATCCGTCGTAGAGCGTGACTTCGACATCCACCATCGGATAGCCGGCAACGACACCCTTCTCGAGCGCTTCCTTTACGCCCTTTTCCGTAGGGCTGATGAATTCGCGTGGGATCGCGCCTCCCTTGATCTCATCGAGGAAGACATAGCCCCCGCCACGCTCGAGCGGCTTCACGCGCACCTTTGCATGACCGTACTGACCGCGGCCACCGGACTGCTTGATGTATTTGCCTTCGCCGTCGGCTTCGCCCATAAGCGTTTCCTTATACGCCACCTGCGGTCGGCCGACGTTCGCCTCCACATTGAACTCGCGCTTCATGCGGTCCACGATGATTTCGAGGTGCAACTCGCCCATGCCGCGGATGATCGTCTCGCCCGTATCAGGATCGCCGGATACCTGGAAGGTCGGATCCTCTTCCGCGAGGCGGTGGAGTGCCGTGCCCATCTTTTCCTGGTCGGCCTTGGTCTTCGGTTCGATGCGAAGCCCGATGACCGGCTCGGGGAACGTGATCTTTTCGAGCACGATCGGATGTTCGGGGTCGCAGAGCGTGTCGCCGGTCGTCGTCTCCTTGAGACCTACGATCGCGGCGATTTCACCGGCATAGATCTCTTCCACTTCTTCGCGGTCGTTCGCATGCAAACGCACGATGCGGCCGACGCGCTCCTGCACACCCTTCGTCGCGTTATAAATATAGGAACCGCGCTTTACGACACCCGCGTAGCACCGGAAGAACGCAAGGTTGCCCACGAACGGGTCCGTGGCGATCTTGAACGCAAGCGCGGTGAACGGCTCATTGTCATTCGGCGCACGCTCGATCTCGGCTTCGGTCTTCGGATCATGCCCTTTCACCGGCGGAAGGTCCGTCGGCGCGGGAAGATAGTCCACCACCGCATCGAGCACCAGCTGCACGCCCTTGTTCTTGAGCGCGGTGCCGGTGTAGACGGGTACGATCGTATTCGCAATGACGCCCTTGCGGAGCGTTGCCTTCAGGGTTTCGGTGGAGATCTCTTTGCCGTCGAGATAGTCGCCCATCACCGCATCGTCCTGTTCGGCGATCTTTTCAATGAACGCATGGCGTGCCTTTTCGACATCCGCCTTCATGGTGTCGGGAATCGGGATTTCCGTGATCTTCTCGCCATGATCCCCTTCGAAGGCGTAGGCCTTGTGTTCGAGGAGATCGACCACGCCCTTGAAGTCGCTTTCCGCGCCGATCGGCAGCTGGGCCGGGATCGCGTTCGGCGTGAGGCGATCGACGATCGATTGGAAGCTCTTCTCGAAGGACGCGCCCGTGCGATCGAGCTTGTTGATGAAGCAGATGCGGGGCACTTTATAATCGTCGGCATAGCGCCAGTTGGTCTCCGACTGGGGTTCCACACCGGCCACGCCGTCGAACACGACGACCGCGCCGTCGAGCACGCGGAGCGAACGCTTCACCTCCACGGTGAAGTCGATATGGCCCGGAGTGTCGATGAGGTTGATGCGATGCTCGTACTTCTTATCGTGGTTGCGATAGGTCGGGGTCCAGAACGCGGTCGTCGCCGCGCTCGTGATCGTGATGCCGCGCTCGCGCTCCTGCTCCATCCAGTCCATCACCGTATCCCCCGTGTGCACTTCGCCGATCTTATGCGACACGCCCGTGTAAAAAAGGATGCGCTCGGACACCGTCGTCTTACCGGCGTCGATATGCGCGATGATGCCGATATTGCGGATTTTTTCGAGCGGATATTGACGGGCCATGGTGATGAATGATGGTTAAAGGTTAATGATTATATTATATAGAGAAAAGCCCTCACGCGCGCATGATCCAAAGCGAGGGTATCATGGAGCGAAAGGGCCTTCATGCTAGCGTGCGAAGTGTGCGAACGCCCGGTTCGCCTCGGCCATGCGATGCATGTCCTGCTTCTTCTTGATCGCCGCACCCTCGTTCTTGGAGGCCGCAATGATCTCTTCGGCAAGCTTTTCCGCCATCCCCTTGCCCTTCTTGGCACGGGCGGCGGAGATGATCCAACGGACCGCGAGCATGAACCGCCGCTCGGGACGCACCTCACGCGGTACCTGATAGTTTGCACCGCCGACGCGCTTCGACGCGACCTCAAGGATCGGCGATGCGTTTTCGAGCGCGCGTTCAAAGACCGCAAGCGGATCCTCTTTCGTGATCTCCTTCACTTTTTCGAAAGCACCGTACACGACCCGTTCCGCAACGGATTTCTTGCCGTCCTGCATCACATAATTGATGAAACGACCGAGCTCCACGCGGCCGTAGGTCGCATCAGGGGCATAGAATTTCTTATAGACACGTTTCTTGCGCATGAAAAAATGTAACGTTTCTCTAGTGGGCCTCTATTTTGCGCGCTTGGCGCCATACTTCGACCGCTGCTGCTTCCGTCCCTCGACACCGCCGGCATCGAGCACGCCGCGCACGACATGATAGCGCACGCCCGGAAGGTCCGGCACGCGGCCGCCGCGCACCATGACGATCGAGTGTTCCTGGAGGTTATGACCGATGCCCGGAATATATGCGGTGATTTCCATGCCGTTCGAAAGACGCACGCGGGCCACCTTGCGGAGCGCCGAGTTCGGCTTCTTCGGGGTCGTCGTGAACACCTTGACGCACACGCCACGCTTGAACGGCGATCCGGAATCGACGGGGCTGTTCTTGAGCGAATTGAAATAGTACGACAACGCAGGCGCTTTTGCCTTCGTCTTGAGGGGCGTACGCCCTTTTTTGATCAATTGTCGGATGGTCGGCATGGTATGGAAATAGTCCTCTCAAAAAAAGATCGGCAGGTGGAAGCCCACCGAACATGAGAGGATTATAAGGCGGAGGAGGTTGGATGTCAAATGACGCGCGCGAAAACCCATGCGGGATCCTCTCAGAAAAAAGAACGGGCCTTCTCATATGCACGAGAGAAGGCCTTTCATGGAGATACTCCCCGGAGGAGAGACACGCCTGGAGGCATTGCATGTCTCCCCTCTACAGGGTCCCTACGATCACAAAGTTCCCACCGGCTTTGCTTCTGTAGGGGAATTAAAATTGTATGGACAGGGCGGCATAAGGAGTGCCACCCTGTCCCGCGGCGCCCCGCGAGGTCTTCGACCTTCTTGAAGAAGGGATCCTCCCGCAAGGCATACGGCGCGCATTTGGGGTACGCACCGAACCAAAATTCCTGATATAAGAATAGCCTTTTTTATTTAAAATGTCAAGAATCGCATGCGTTTATTCCCCTGGTAATTTCGGCGTACCGCCGTCGGAATTTCCCGCGGAGTGCCTGGGGACGAATCCAGCAGAATTCGATCCCGTCCTTTTTGGGAGTAATTTTTTTACTGGTACCGCCATCGGGATTTGAACCCGAGTTCCCGCCGTGAGAGGGCGGTGTCCTGGACCAGGCTAGACGATGGCGG
>JAKABL010000054.1 GCA_021801885.1 bacterium | reverse complement strand
TTACCCGGACCCACGGCGACCACCGTGGCCTTCACGGGCCGCTCCTTCTCCGCGGTTTCGGGGAGCACAATGCCGCCCTTCGTGGTCTTTTCCTCCTCGACCGGTTGAAGAAGCACGTGATCCGATAATGGTTTTATGTTCATACTGCGTTGCGTTCTATAAGGTTAGTTAATGAAATTGGCACTTCCGACCTTAGAGTGCCAATAGGAATTATAGGGGAAACGACCGCCCCGTCAAGCGCGGTCCGCCTTATGCATATCGGCCTCCCTGGCCGCCTCATTGCGCATTGCGCGCGCGGGCGGACCCGCGCCCATGGCGTACGGGAAGAACGCTATGCGAGCTTTACTTTGTCGTAGACGTTGAGCGCCGCCGTCACGCCCTCGCCCACGGAGATGTTGTTCTGCTTGTAGAGGGAGTCCGTGACATCGCCGATCGCCCAGATGCCGGGGCACGATGTTGCCTGTGTCGCGGGATCCACCACAATGTGCCCGTACGGCTCGGTCTTCACGAGATCCTTCACGAAGTCGGAGTTGGGCACGAGACCGATCTCCACGAAGACGCCCGTCACGGGCAGCGTCTTCACGCCGCCGCCGTTCTTGTCCTCGTAGCGAAGCCCGTCCACGAATGCGCTCCCGGTGATCTCCTGCGGCACGGCGCCATAGACGATCTCCACCTGCGGATGGGTCTTCACCTTGTCCTGCGTGACGGGATCGCCCTTCAGCGCGTCGCCCCGCACGAGGAGATAGATCTTCGCGGCGTACGGAATGAGATCGAGCACCGATTCGAGCGCGCTATTCCCTCCCCCGACGACGGCAACGGTCTGCCCGCTGAAAAGCGGCGCGTCGCACGTCGTGCAGAACACCACGCCTTTGCCGTCGAACGCGTCCTCGCCGGGAATGCCGAGGCGTTTGCGCCGGCTGCCGGAGGCGAGAATGACGTATTTCGTTTCGAGCGTCTTCCCTTCCTTGGTCGTGAGCGCGAACATTCCCTCGTCCTTCTTGGCGATCGAGGTGACGAGATCGGGCTCGATGATATCGATGCCCGTCTGCGCACGCACATGCTCCTCGAGCGATTTCGCGAGATCGAAGCCGGAAATGACCTTCGTACCGATCCAGTTCTCGATCCCCGCGGACACCGTCGACTGGCCGCCGAACGAATCGGTGATGAGGGCCGTCTTCATTTTTTTGCGCGCGGCGTAGATGCCTGCGGCGATGCCGCCGGGACCTCCGCCCACAATGACGAGATCGTACATGGTGACAATGGGTTGATTATGGCATTGCCGCCCGCGGTCGCGGGCGGCAATGCGGGAGTCTGTTTATTGGCCGATATGGAGCAGGGTCGAGAGATTCTTCTGGTCGAAGCCGATCACGATGTCGCCGCCGACGTCGATGACGGGCACCCCGAGCTGATGGGACTTGTCGACCATCTCCTTGCGCGCCTCGAGATCGGTCGCCACGTTCTTTTCCTCGTACTGGACGTTATGCTTCGCAAAGAAATCCTTGGTCATTTTGCAATACACGCAGCTGGGGGTCGTATAGATGGTAACGTTCGGTTGTGCCATGGGAGTGAATGATAGATAAAGTGGTTTATTGTTCCGCGGATCCTGAAAGTCCTGCGTTCCTCGCGCGCGCCGGTGTCCGGCGCGTACGTTTCGGGCGGTGCGCCGCACCTTCGGGAGGCGCAAGCGATACCGCCTCCACGATCTCCGCCGCCGTTCCTTCCGCCACAATGGCGAGATCCGGCGCGGGGCGCTTCCCGTACATCGTCGCAAGATTCATCACGACGAGCGCGGCGCCCGCGAGCATATCCGTCCACTTGGCGAATGGCACGTTGGCAAATCCGAAGATCCATGGGGCAACGATCATGCACGCGCCTATCACAAGTTCGATCCAGTCCCCGATCATGCCCTCATTGTACGTCGGGCGGGAGGCAAGTTCAAATCCCCGGCATGCGGACCAGGGAACCTATCAGCCCTTGGCCACCGCGGCGGCGACCGCCTGAAGGATCGCCGTGGCATCGGCGCCCGCGCTCTGCCCGCCCGCCGTCACCATGACGCCGTTCACGAAGGTCGTCGGCGTGGAATCGACGCCGATCAGCGTGCCATTCGCCTTTTCCTGCGCGATGTATGCCGCATCGGTAGAATGCTTAAGGCAGCTCGAGAACGTCGTCATATTGAGGCCGAGCTGCGAGGCGAGCTTCGTGAACACCGCCGTCGTAAAGTAGCCGTCGTTCTCGCTGCCGCCATTGTTCACGTCGCCGATCTTCGCGGTGTAGAGCGCGTCATGATAGGCCCAGAACTTGTTCTGATCCTCCGCGCACTGCGCCGCATTGGCCGCTGCGGTGGATTCCGGCCCAAGGAACGGGAAGTCGCGGAACACCATCCTCACCTTTCCGGTATTGATGTACTGCTGCATGAGCTGCGGCTGCACCGTCTGGAAATACTGGGCGCAGAACGGGCACTGATAGTCGCCGTATTCCACCACCGTGACCGGCGCGTTCGCATTACCGAGGATCGCGTCGCGCGGGCCGAGGGCGAGGACGGCTGCGGTCGTCGTGGCCGACACGGTCGGTCCGGTCGGCGCGGTCCCTGCCGTGTTCGCGGCGAGATTCGCGTTACCCGCCGCACCTCCCCCGCCGCGGTAGAGCGTCGCGAACACGAGCGCGCCCGCCACCATCACCGCCGCGATCAGGATGCTGATCGGGAGAATGCGGTCCTTTTGCGAAGTTTGCGGCCGCTTCTCATTTACAATTGCCTCTTCCTCGCCGTTTTCCTCATAAGTTAATTTCTGATTCATGAATTCTATTATACAACAAATATATGACATTTACATCCCGCTCTCATGCGATGGTATACTTAATTGCATGTCAGCGTCATCTCCCGTCATCGGATGGCTGCTCGCGTATCGCTATCCCATCCTTATTCCTCTTGCATTTCTGGAAGGTCCGGTCGTTATGCTTATTTCAGGCCTCCTGATCCGCATAGGCATCTTCTCTTTCTTGCCGGTCTACCTCCTGCTTATTACGGGGGATTTTGCGGGGGATATCGTATGGTATTTTATCGGACGGCACGGCGCACGCTCGCTTATTGATAAATATGGCCACTTTATCAATCTTACGGAGCAAAATATTGAACGGGCGGAACGATTCTTTCAGAACCATGAGATGCGGATTCTTTTTATTTCGAAAATCACTATGGGTTTTGGTTTTGCGATTGCAACTCTTGTAGCTGCCGGGGCCGCTCATATATCCTTTAAAAAATATTTCTGGATCAACCTTTTTGGCGAGTTCATCTGGGCCGGTATCCTCATAAGCGTCGGCTATTTTTTTGGCAACTTCTATCTTCTTCTCAATAAAGATTTGCGATGGATATTTGTGGTGGCTATGATTATTCTTTCCCTTGCAGCGGCATACGGATTCGGCAAGGCGATGAAGAAGCATTTTTACGGATGACCAATGATCTCAATAATTATCCCCACCTATAACGAAGGGTCTTATATCGAACGGACCGTAAAACATCTCGCATCGCTTCCCCGAGACCAATTTGAGGTAATTGTGTCCGATAGCCAAAGCAATGATAATACCGTGGCTCTTGCGCACCACGCAGGGGCGGATGCGGTGGTAGAGCTTCCCATGGGAAAGAAGCGGGGCATCTCGCAGGGCAAGAATGATGGAGCTACTGTAGCGCGAGGAGAATTTCTTGTATTCATCGACGCCGACATTATTATTCCCGATCCACAGGCGTTCTTCCGAGACCTCCTTGAACAGTTCAGGGCGAATCCCCGTCTCGTGGGAATCGTTGTCCCTCAATGGGTGGAAAAAAACAAGGAAACATTTGCCGACCGCATATTCTTTGGCATTCTAAACTGGTTCTATGTATTCTCAAATAATATCCTCCGCTCAGGTAACGCTTCGGGTGAATTCCAGATGATTAAAACGGTGGAATTCCGAAAACTCCATGGCTTCCGTGAAGACCTCGTTGCCGGTGAGGACAACGATATGTTTAGGCGGCTTTCGAAGATCGGCAGGACGCGAATGTATTTCACACGCGCCGTATACCAATCGGGACGGCGGGTCCATACGCTCGGATGGCCGAAGACGCTCTTTGATTGGCTGAAAAACGGGATTTACG
>JAKABL010000005.1 GCA_021801885.1 bacterium | reverse complement strand
CGGAGCGCACTGCCGCACGTGCGGTCGCGAGGTCGAGACGCATGATCCATCTGCGCCATACGCCCGCGGCGAGAATGAAGATGAAAGGAAAGAGGGGAAGCAGGTAGCGAATGCCGATATCCAAGGGGCTGTGCATGCTGAGCCCTCCATAGATGGCAATGAACGATGCGAACGAGAATTCGGTGAAGTGATCCGTGAGATAATCGCCGCACTGTGCGCGCCATGCGCGCAGACGGGCGCGCAGCGCGCCGATCCTATTTCCCGATGCGCCCGCGGCGCGCGCCCGTGCACGCATGGCGCGGAGCGTCCATGCGAGCGCAAGGAAAAGGCCCGCGAGCACGATGATGAGCGTGGGGAGAGGTTCTTTGAGGAGGAAGAGGACGGGGAAGTAAATCCAGCCGCCGTCGTAGCGCACGGCACCAAGGAAATAGATCGTATTTCCTCCGTTCACGCGCTGGAGCACCATGAGGATGCCGAGAAGATATTGCGCGATGGGGCGCGTCACGACGTTCTTCGTCATGGCGATATCGAGGTCCGCGATGCATTGCATGACGTGGCACGGCGCGCCGGCGGGCGCCGGGTTCGTGATAACGGTGCGGAGGATCTGCACTGTAGCGGATGTCTGCATCGTCATCGGCTCGCCGACGCTGAAGAGCGCATAGACCGGATAGACGATGAGCGCGTATCCGATGAGGAATATGAAGAACGTTCGACCGACGCGCCGCCCAAAGCGCCGAAGGAGCATGCGCATGCGGCTCCGGCGTTCCCGCGTGCGCCACGACGGCACGATGTCGCGGAGCCACAGGACGAACGCGAGGAAAAGGAACATAGGCACGAGTATGGGAGTGCTGAACTTGGTAAGCTGTCCCACCCCGAATGCGATGCCCGCATACCAAAGGTTCTTCCGTGAAGGATCGTCAATGAAGCGCAGGAAGAAGAGGAATGAAAGCACCATACCGAACGCGGCCCCGATATCGGTCGTCACATAGTGGCCGTTTGCGAGCACGGCGGGATCGAATGCGAACATGAACGAGGGCACGAGCGCCCACAGGGGACCCATAATGCGGCGGGCGAGGAAATAGACGAGGATGACCGTGAGGATGGTAATAAGGATAGGCATGATGCGGCTCGCAAAGATGATCGCCTGTGCATCGTTGCCGGAGTGATAGAGGAACGCGGCGCCCATCGCCCACTCGGCGTTCACGCCCTGGGTCCATGCGGACAGTGAGGTGGGGAACGTCGGCCGCACGAAGAGCAGTACCGGCAGCTCGGCGAGCGCTTTGATGAGGGGTGGATGTTCGGGATTGAGGCGATAGTCGAGCTGCTGCACGTACGCATATCCAGACGGAATATGGGCCTCTTCGTCCACAATTGCGGAGTCGGTATGTGCGGCGAAGAGCATGAGCCCGAACGAGGCCGCGCAGATGAGAGTGAGGACCATCGCGGCCCATACGGAGGAGAGCTTCTTCACCATTATGGGAAAATTATATTTTAGCGGTACACTTATAGGCAAATGGCCGAACACGATCACGATACGCACGACGGACGTCTCCAGTCGCCTCATCTCGACGAGGAGCTTCGCACCGATGAGCTTGTGCGGACTGCGTTTACATCCCGCGAGCACAATGACGATGGCTTGCGAGGCGATGGAACGGTGTGGCGCGGGCCGGGGAATCGCGGCGGACGCCGTCGGTCGCTTCCAAAAGGCATCAAATGGGCGGTGGTCGGTCTCGTTATCATTTTTATAGGAGGGTTTGGGATTTCTTATTATGTGGCACGGCATGTGTTCATTGCAGCGATGAGCACCAGGGCAGAGCAGCTCCAACAAGGGATCCATGCGCTCAAGGATTTTAATCTCAATGCGGCCGCGCAGCAGTTTGCCGCCGCGGGCAGCAACGGTACGGGGGTCGAAAGCGTGCTAGGCCCTCTTTCTTCGTTATTTTCGGGAGGCACGAACGTAGTAAGCGTCTTCGGCGATATTTCGCAGCAGCTCTCCCTGCTTACGCAGGATCTTTCGAATGTTCAGGGCGATGCATGGGGCATGCTCGCGCATGTGCCGATCGTGAACGGCGCCTCGGCGGCAGGTTCTTCCGCAGACGCATCGTCGTCCCTTTCGTCACCCTCGGCCCCATCCTCCACGCTCATCACCGATCTCCAAGGGATCCAATCGGCGCTCGCGGCAATCGATGCCGATTCCGCAAAACTGGTGAACATCGCTTCGTCCTTGAGGATCAACATACCGGGAGGGGGACTCGGTCTCGCATCGGGGATCGGGAACGGCGGCGGGGTTGTGGGCAGCTATCTTTCGTTATCGGCGGGATTGCATGCGACGGAAACGTTCCTGAACGCGTTCATTCCATGGTTGGCGGACGCATCGACGACCCATCATGTGCTCGTGCTTCTTGAAAATCCTTCGGAGATGCGTCCCGGGGGAGGATTCCTCGGGAGTTATGCCGACGTATCGTTACGGGGAGGTGCGATCACGGGGATCGCGGTGCACGATATTGCGAGCGTTGACGCGGCATTTACGAAGAAGATCGTTCCTCCGGTCCCGCTGCAGCTCGAGGAGAACGGATGGCGTCCCGCCGATGGGAATTGGTTTTTCGACTTTCCAACCTCGGCTTCCGCAACCATCGCGCTTTTCGAGCAGTCGGGCATGTACGCAGGTACTGTGAGATCCGGCGCGGGCAGCGGCACCGCATCCACCACCTTCGACGGCGTGATTGCCTTGACACCCCAGGCCATGGCCGACATTCTTTCCGTCGTAGGTCCGATCACGGTACCTGATGCGTCACTTGGTGTTGCCGTTTCCCGCGGGGCGGCGACCTCAACGACCTTCACGGCGGACAATCTGATCCCGGAGATACAGAACATCGTCCAGGAGGGGCAGGCCCGGCGGGGGAGCGCTCCAAAGAGCGTCATTGGCGTACTGTGGAAGGATGCGTTCGCTCGGCTTGCCTCCGCGAATGCCACACAACGCCAGGATCTCATGACGCTTGCCGCGAGCTGGATCGCCAACAAGGACGTGATGGCATACTTTAAAAATCCCGCGATAGAAAATTTCATCGTGGCGAGCGGTATGGGCGGCGAGGCCTTCCACTTCCCGAGCGATTTCAATGGTGATTATCTTGCGGTAGCGAACACCGACGTGAACAGCGACAAGTCCGAGCTCTATGTATCGTCCACCGTCGCCTGGACCGTGCAGATCGGAAGCCGCGGTACGGCAACGGATCAGGTCGTCGTGACGCGCACCCATCATGGGAATGCGGCACCGGCAGGAGAGTGGTGGTATCGCACTACGAACCAGGATTGGCTACAGGTGTTCGTGCCCGGAGGAAGTTCGCTTACTAACGAGACGGGAGGGTTCGTAAAGCGGGTACCGCCGCCGGTGAACTATGCGCGTGGCGGATGGTCCACCAACCCCCTCATCTATGCGATGCAATCGAGTACGGCGCCGATTTTCGCGTATCCTGCGGTTTCGGTGCGCAACGGCAATGCAGGTGGCGCGGATCCCGGGAAAACGGTCTATGCGGTCTGGGATCGTACCTATGCGGGCCGTACGACGCAGGTGACGTTCGATTATACGCATCCGCTCTATACCCCCCCCGCCGACGGGGTGCAGTATGAGTTCGTGCTCGAGCGTCCGTCCGGCGCGGTGGGAGACTATAAGATCCAGGTGGATGCGCCGCTCGGGTATGTGTTTGCGGAGAACGGTCTTGCGACCTGGACCTATGATTCCACGAGCACGCCCGGGCGTCTCGTCGTCGATCTTACGCTCCAGAAGCTTTGATGCATCCGGGGTGCCACCGCTTCACTTCTTTATAGGCGGGGCATTTTATAGTATGCTGACGGTGCAGCCGCCGCGTTTGCGGCGGCAAACCATCATGGACCATATCAGGAATTTCGTCATTATCGCCCATATCGATTCGGGAAAATCGACCCTCGCCGATCGCCTCCTTGAGATCACCGGCACGGTGCCGCAGCGTTCGATGCAGGAACAGTACCTCGATCGCATGCCGCTCGAACGCGAGCGCGGCATCACGATCAAAATGGCGCCGGTGCGCATGGCGTACACCGCCGCATCCGGCGAGCATGCCGGGGCGGCGTTCGAGTTGAACCTCATTGACACCCCCGGCCATTCGGATTTTTCCTATGAAGTGTCCCGCGCGCTGAACGCCGTCGAAGGAGGCATTCTTCTTGTCGATGGCACCAAAGGCATCCAGGCGCAGACGTTGTCGAATCTTCGCGCCGCGCAAAAAGCGGGACTCGTGCTGATCCCCGCGGTGAACAAGATCGATCTGCCGCTCGCCCACATCGATCGCGTTGTCGACGCGACCGCGGAACTTCTCGGCGTTTCGCCCGAAGAGGTGTTCCGCGTGTCGGCAAAGACCGGCCAGGGCGTCAAGGAACTGCTCGAGGCCGTGATCCGCAAAGTGCCGCCGCCCTCGGCGCGCAGGACGGTGTCCGGCACGGCATCGCGCGCGCTCATCTTCGACTCGCTCTACGACGACCACAAAGGGATCATTGCGAACGTGCGCGTGTTCGGCGGGTCATTTACGGCGGAGGATATGCGTTTTGCCGCATCGGGAGACCTGTTCAAGGCAAAGGAGGTTGGATTTTTTTCTCCCGATCTGAAGGCGGTCGGGATGCTGAACGACGGCGAGATCGGATACATTGCGAGCGGACTCAAGGAGCCGGCGCTCGTGAAGATCGGTGACACCATCATTGCGGAGCGGGATCTTCCCGCGACGGGCGTTGCTGCCGAAGCGCGGGCCTTGGCGCTGCCGGGCTATCGCGATCCCGCCCCGGTCGTGTTCATCTCGTTCTATCCCGACGGGGACACGAAATATGACGACCTCAAGCGGGCGTTCGAAAAGCTACGCCTCAACGACGCGGCACTGTACTTCGAACCGGATTCCAACGAAGCGCTCGGCCGGGGATTCAAAGCGGGATTTCTTGGCCAGCTCCATTTCGAGATCGTCTCAAGCCGTCTCGAGCGCGAATATCACCTTGCATTCATGACAAGCTTTCCTTCGATCGCGTACCGCGTACAGGACAAGGGGCGCGAGTTCACGATCACCCAGCCCCAAGACTTTCCCGATAAGCCGGAGAAGGTATGGGAACCGGTCGTCGATCTCGAGATCCTCACGCCGCAGCAATATTTGAGCACCGTGCTTGGCATGCAGACGGTGTTCGATGTCGATATCGCCGAAGTGCACAACATCGGCGAGAATCTCCTCATCACCGCGAAGATGCCGCTCCGCGAGCTTATCCGCGATTTCGATGATCGCTTGAAGTCGGCATCGCAGGGGTATGCGTCGTTCACCTACGAGGTGGCGGGGGAGCAGGAGACCGATGTGGAGAAGTTGGAGATCCTCGTCGTGGAAGATGTGGTGCCTGCGCTCACGCGCATCGTGCCGAAGAAGGATATCGAGCGCGAAGGACGCCAGACGGTGGAGCGTCTCAAGGAGCTTCTGCCGCGCGAACAGTTCTCGCAGGCGCTTCAAGCAAAGGCGCAGGGGCGTATTATCGCCCGCGAGACGATTCCCGCGATGAAGAAGGAGCTGGGGAATTTCGGCAAGAACGGCGGCGACCGCACGCGTAAGATGAAGCTCTGGAAGAAGCAGCAGAAAGGCAAGGAACGTTTGAAGAGCATGGCTCGTGTCACGATCGAACCGGAAGTGTTCAGGGAAATACTCAAGAAATAGGACCGCCGCCAGGGGCGGCGCGGGGAATGCCGGCGCCTCTTTTGGTTTCGGCCCGCCCGCGCTACACTAAAGCCATGATGAAGATCGTCGCCATCGCAGGACTTTCGCTCGTGGTGATCATACTGGGGATCCAGATCGTATCCTTCGTGCGTCAGACCCACCAATTGAACGCCGCTTACGCGAGCGCGAAGGCCGCGCTCACGAAGGCGCAGACGGAGGAGGCGAACCTTAAAGCGGAGCAGCAATATCTCGCCAATCCGCTGAATCTTGAAAAAGAGATCCGCGCCAGGTTCAATTACGTGAATCCCGGAGAAAAGATGATCATCATCACTCCTACGGGAACGTCTTCGGTCTCGGCGACATCGGCGGCAGTGAGCGATTAGTGGATGAGATCCTGGAGAAGGGGCCGAATACATCCAACGCGGCATATGCGTAGATCGCGCGCAAGCCGATTTATTGCACCACTGGTCCCGCTCCTCTATAATGGAGCCATTGTCGGACGTGCGGGATTAGTATAGTGGCAGTACGCGACCTTCCCAAGGTTGAGGCGCCGGTCCGATTCCGGTATCCCGCTCACGAGAATAAGTGTGACATGGCGTAGCCTGGTGTCGCGGTGCCTTTTTGCATCGACAGAAAAGATAAGGAGGGGCGGAAATCATTGCCTTTTCTTAATTTTTATGGTATACAAGGGTCAGCGTCTTTTATACAAAGCTCTTTGAAAATTCTTATTTTTTCCGCACTTTTACATTGTTATTGCGGCTAAAAGTGTCGAGAAAAAATAATAATAACAAGGATGTATAACACAATCCTCAAACGTTCTCAGCCTACGAAGGTTGTGGCGAAAGGATTGGTCAAAGTGATGTTCTTCGGGATCATTATCTCGAGCTCACTCTTCCCGATGGGATACATTCCTTCCGTGAACATGGCGCATGCCGCCGGTTCGAGCGCGACCAGTTCGAGCACCAGTTCGAGCTCCAGTTCGAGCAGTAGTTCGAGCACCAGCTCGAGCACCAGCTCGAGCGGGACGTCGGGCACGAATTCCGGTTCGACCACCACGTCGAATACGAGTTCGACCACCAGCACGTCCTCGAACTCCAGTTCGACGGCGTCGGGCACTGGCAGCAGTTCGAGCAGCAGCTCGAGTGGCAGCTCCAGTTCGAGCAGCAGCTCCGGTTCGAGCAGCAGCTCGAGCAGCAGCTCCGGTTCGAGCAGCAGCTCGAGTGGCGGGTCTTCCAGCACGTCGACTCCGTCGACGGGCGGAACCTGCGCCATTGCGTCGGCGCTCACCGAGAGCGTGAACGATCTTACGCCTACCGTAGGCGAGACGATCACCTATACCCTCACGCTCCCGTATGCGTTCACCACGTCCACTAAGGTTACCGTGACCAATATCCTCGGTGCGGGCCTTACGTTCGCTTCGGCGACGGCATCGGTCGGCAGCTACAGCAGCTCGACCGGCGCATGGGATATGGGGACGCTCTACGGCGCCTCGACGGCCACGCTTACCCTCAAGGTGGCGGTGGATCCGGGCACGGAAGGACAGACGATCGCAAGCACGCCGAGCATCACCTATGTGCAGTCGGACTGCACCGAGAGTGCGGCGTCTACCGGCGTCTCCATCACGGTCAAGAGCGGCGTTACGCCGACCTCGACCGTTCCTTCGGCGGACATTGCGGTCAAAAAGACCGCGGATGTCTCGACCACCACGGAAGGGAGCGTCGTCCATTACACGATTGCCGTCACGGACTACGGTCCGGCGACGTCGACCGGCGTAACGGCGGCGGACATCCTGCCTTCGGGCTTGACCTTCCAGAACGCCACGGCTTCCGTGGGTTCCTACAGCAGCTCCACGGGCGCGTGGACGATCGGCGCACTTGCGCCGAACGCCACGGCGACCCTTGCGATCGCTGCGAAAGTGGATGCCGGCACCGCCGGTACCACTATAAAGAACACTGCGACCGTGACCGAGTCGACGAGCACGAGCGATCCGAACCTCTCTAACAACAGCTCGAGCGTGTCGATCCTCGTCATTGCGACCTCGACCCCGACGAGCACCGTGACCACCGGATTTTCGATCTCGAAGACCGTTGATGACGGATCGCCCGCCGCGGGCGACACGGTGCACTATACCGTCACGGTGGGAAACATCGGTTCCGCGACGTCGACCGACACTGCGGCGACCGATACGCTCCCGTCGGGTCTCACGCTCGAACACGCGACCACGTCGCAGGGCACGTATGCCTCTTCGACGGGCGTGTGGACGATCGGTACGCTTGCACCGGCTGCGACCGCGACCCTTGAGGTCGCCGCGCTCGTGAATCCGTCCGATCCGAACGGCATGCAGATCACGAATACGGCTTCCATTGCATCGAGCACCGCGAGCGTGACGATCACCGTTACGAATGGCGGCGGCGGATGCGGTGCGAACTGTCCGAAGTATGCCGACATCGGCGTACAGAAGACCGCGGACGTGACTTCGACCGTCGTGGGTGGCACCATCCACTACACGATCCTGGCGACGGACTTCGGTCCGTTGACCTCGACCGGCGTCACGGCGACCGACACGCTCCCGTCGGGCCTCTCGCTCGTCTCCGCGACCACGTCGCAGGGCACGTATGTGCCGGCGACCGGCGCATGGACGATCGGTACGCTCGCGCCGAATGCGACCGCAACCCTTGAGATCGCCGCAACGGCGAACGCAAGCGCTGCGGGTACGACGGTCGTGAACACCGCGACCATCGGCGAATCGGCGAGCACCACTGACCCGAATCCTTCGAACAACAGTTCGAGCGTGACGGTCTACGTGCAGGGCGGCGGAGGCGGCGGCGGAACCACGGCGGACATCGCGGTCAATAAGACGGTGGATAACGCGGCGCCGTATCCTGGCGACACGGTCCACTACACGATCGCGGTGACCGACTACGGTCCGGCGACCTCGACCTTCGTCGTGGCGCATGACCAGCTTCCGCCGACGACCGCGCTCAGCTTCCTGAACGCGACCACGTCGCAGGGCACGTATAACCTGACGACGGGCGATTGGAACGTCGGCACGGTGGGCCCCAATGCAACGGCGACGTTGCAGCTTGCGGCGGTCGTGGGGATGAATCAGGCGGGCCAGACGATCACGAACACCGCGACCGTCTCCGAGCTCTCCTCGATCATCGATCCGAATCTCTCGAACAACAGTTCGAGCGTGACGATCCACGTACAGACGCCGGGCGTACCTCAGGCGGACCTCGCGATCACGAAGACCGCGGACGTGACCTCGACCGTCGTGGGTGGCACCATCCACTACACGATCGCGGTCAAGGATAACGGTCCGGCGACGTCGACCGGCGCGGTCGCCACCGATACCTTACCTTCCGGACTTACGTTCGAGAATGCGACGGCATCGGTCGGCACCTATGCCTCGTCGACCGGCGTATGGACCATCGGCGATCTTGCCCCCAGCTCGACTGCGACGCTCGATATCGCGGCCCTCGTGGACGCCGGCACTGCCGGAACCTCGATCACGAACACCGCGATCGTTGGCGAATCGGCGAGCACCACCGACCCGAATCCTTCGAACAACAGTTCGAGCGTGACGGTCTACGTGCAGGGCGGCGGAGGCGGCGGCGGACCCGTAGCGGACGCTTCCGTGAAGAAGACGGTGAACGATGCGACCCCGCACGAAGGTGACACCGTGACCTATACGATCACGGCCACCGATGTGGGGACCGCGACGTCGACCGGCGTCACGGCGACCGACACGCTCCCGTCCGGCATCACATTCGTTTCGGCCACGTCATCGGTCGGCAGCTATGCGACCTCGACCGGCCTCTGGACGATCGGTGATCTCGGCCCCAGTGCGACGGCGACCCTTACGATCGCCGCAACGGTGAATGCCGGCACTGCGGGAACCGCGATCACGAACACGGTGACGATCGGCGACACTGCGCCTTCCGACACGAACACCGCCGATAAGACCTCAAGTGCCACGATCGACGTGCAGTCGAACGGTGGCGGCGGAGGCGGTGGCGGCGGAGGCGGTGGTGGAGGAGGCTCCACGCCGACTGCCAACCTTGGCATCGTGAAGACGGTGGATAACGCAAATCCCTATCCGGGAACAGTGATCCATTACACGATCGCGGTGACCGGGGAAGGTCCTTCGGCCTCCATTGGCGTCGTGGCGAGCGATACGTTGCCGTCCGGCATCACGTTCGACGCGGCATCGTCGTCGCTCGGATCCTTCGATCCGTCGACCGGCCTTTGGACGATCGGCACCCTCGCGGACGGTCAGACGGCGACCCTCGTCATTACGGCGACGGTGAACGCCACCGACCCTGCGGGTGAATCGATCACGAATATCGCGACCGTTACCGAATCGCCGTTCGTCAATAACCAGACCTACGCCAACGATATCGCGCGCGCGACCCTTACGGTTGCGGGCGGAGGAGGCGGCGGTGGAGGAGGAGGAGGCGGTACCGTGCTCGGCACGAGCACGACCGGCCAGGTCCTCGGTACCTCCACGTGCGGCCTTTATCTCAACGAGTATATTCATCCGATCCGCGAGGGTCTGAATAGCCCCGCTGAGGTAAAGAAGCTGCAGACGTTCCTCAATAGGGAATTGGGGACCACCCTTCCGGTCACGGGCTATTACGGTCCGCTGACGAAAGCGGCGGTCAACCAGTTCCAGGTGAAGTACCACTCGGAGATCCTTCTTCCGTGGGTGCCCCTTGGACTGCAGACCCAGTTCACGCCGACGGGTTATGTCTACCAGTCCACATGGCGCTGGATCAACATGATCATGTGCCCGTCGCTTAACCTTCCGATGCCGAAACTCCAGGAAGACCATTTTGACACGGTCTACACCTACACGTTCTAGCATCGGTCGGACGGGGCATTGCCCCGGACCATGCATAACACCCCTTGCTGCAGCAAGGGGTGTTGTGCTATCTGGGTTCGTGTGATATAATATGCACATGGCGTTCCATGCACGGGTACATAAGGCCGGGAAGCGCGTCGCGCGGAGCCTTAAGAATGGATTCGTTCCCCACGAGGGGAACGATCATAAGCCGCATATCCTGCGGCCCCGCGTGGTTCTGTTTGCACTCCTTATCGCATTCGTTGCCGAAGCGGGATTCCTCCTCGCGGCGTTCTATATCGTTCCGCGCACGAAATTCTTCGGGATCATCGACGCGAACGCGCTCGTAGACGAAACGAATCAGCAACGCGTGAACTATGGCCTCCCGCCGCTCGCGGTGAGTCCGCTCCTTACCGCTGCCGCCCAGGATAAGGCGAACAATATGGTGCAGGATAATTATTTTGCGCACACGAGCCCGACCGGCGTCACGCCGTGGTATTGGTTCGGAAAAGTAGGATACGCGTTCAGCGTGGCAGGGGAGAACCTTGCCGTGGATTTCACGGATTCGCAGGCCGTGACGAACGCGTGGATGAATTCGCCCGATCACCGCGCGAACATTCTCGACGGGCAGTACACGCAGATCGGTATTGCGACCGCGCAGGGAACCTATGACGGCAAGCCGGCGATCTACGTTGCCGAGGAATTCGGCACCCCTGCCGCCGGCCCCATCGCGTTCGTGAACGCTGCCGCCGCCGCGGAAGCTGCGCCGACCGGCACGACGTTCACGGTCACGGTTCCCGCGAACGAGACGCTCGCCGGCACGGTAACGTCCCCGTCGTCCCCGTCGCGGTCAGTGCCGTCTACGACGGTCGCGCCGGCGCCGCGGGTGAAGGGGACGGCGACCGCCGCAAAACCGGTGGCAACGGTTCCCGCCATCGTGCCGGCGGCGACCGCCGCACAGACTTCGGGTCCGGTGTCCATCGTTCTCCCGGCCGCCGCCATCACGTTGCCTGCCACGGCGACCGCCGCCGCGGCGGGGAATGCCGCGTCCGCTGCGCAGCCCGCGCAGGAGAACCCGTTCCAGCAGCTCGTGGCAAACCCCGGCATGCTTACCAATGATTTTTACTTTGCACTCATGGCGCTCTTTGCGATCGCGGTCGCCATCAATATTTTCATAAAGTTCGAGGTGCAGTTCCCGCGCCTCATTTTCGGCGGCATGGCGGTCATCGTCGTGGCCGGCCTCCTCGTGCTTTTCAACCAGAATCTGGGCATTTTCCAGGCGATCATACTCTAAGGGGCGGATGGCGGACCCCGTGCGGCAGGCCTCGGACGAACGTGCTACAATCGTATCACGATGCCTTCTTCTACGACGGAACTCATCAAACAAAAGCTCGACATCGTCGAGGTGCTGAAGGGATATCTCACCCTGCAGCCGGCAGGGAAGAACCTCAAGGCGATCTGCCCCTTTCATAGCGAAAAGACGCCGTCCTTCATCGTATCGCCCGAGCGGGAGACCTGGCATTGCTTCGGGTGCAATCAGGGCGGGGATATTTTCACGTTCGTCATGAAATACGAGAATCTCGAGTTCGGCGAAGCGCTCCGCCTGCTTGCAGAGAAAGCGGGGATAGAGCTGAAGCATGAGAATCATGCCGAATACCGCTATACGGGATTGCTGTACGACCTGAACGCCGCGGCGAAGGATTTCTTCCGTAAAGCGTTTGCGGCGGCGCCGGTCGCGCAGAACTATCTCATCGCACGGGGCCTCACCAGGGAAACGATCGATGAATTCGAAATAGGCTGGGCCCCGAACGAACCCGAGGCGCTCACCATGGCGCTTCTGAACGGCAACCATGCCTCGCCGCAGGATCTCATTCAGGCAGGACTTTCGCTCAAGACGGAGCGTGGCCTCATGCTCGACCGGTTCCGCGGCCGCATCATATTCCCTATTCATAATCATCTCGGCAAGGTGGTCGGCTTCACGGGGCGCATCCTCCCGCAGCTCGACCAGGGCACCATGGGGAAGTATATCAACAGTCCCGAGACGCCGATCTTCCAGAAATCCAAGCTGCTCTACGGGTTCTGGAAGAGCAAGGAAGGGATCCGCGAATCGAAGGCGGCGGTCCTCGTGGAAGGGCAGATGGACTATCTCATGAGCTGGCAGTCCGGCGTGAAGAACGTGGTCGCAAGTTCCGGCACTGCGCTCACCGCGGATCACCTCCGCACGGTGCACCGGCTTGCCGAGGAGCTGATCCTTTGCTTCGACAACGACACCGCGGGGAGCGATGCCGCCGAGCGGGCGATCGAGCTCGCCGAAGCGAGCGACTTCAGCGTGAAGATCGCGGCGATCGCCGTGCCCGGGGCGCCCGCGGGGTCCATTAAGGATGCGGCCGATGCGGTCAAGGCCGATCCTGCGAGCATGGTGCGCGCGGTGGCGGACGCCATTCCCGCGCCGGAATTCTATTTCAAAAAATATCTGCCGGAGGCCGGAACCCCTTCTGAGGTCATGATCACGCTTCGCTCGCGCGAGGGGCTTCAAAAGCTGCGACTCATTCTTGCGAAACTTCGCCGTATCGCGAGCCCCATCGAGCGCGAATCGTGGATGAAAGAACTTTCGCGTCGCACGGACATTCCCGTGGAGACGCTTACCGAAGAATCGCTGCGCGGTGCAGCTTCGGAAGGGAGCGCCCCGCGGACCTCGGGATCGGCGGGAAGCGGCGGCGGCGATGGCGCCGCCGCGGTGACGCCTCGGAGAGCGCTCACCCGTCAGGAGCGCCTCGCGGAAGACCTTCTTGCCATTGCCGCCGCACAGAACGACTTTGCGGTGCTCGACGATTGCGCGGAACAGCTGACCCCGCTGCAGAGCGAGGTCCTTGCCGTACTGAAGCGCGGCGTACGGAAGAGCGAGGATCCCGCGCAGGACGCGATGCTCGACGCCATCGTGCTCCGCGATACGAGCGAACTCCCTTCGGCGCCCCATGAGATCGCGGACCTCAAGGCCGCGCTCGCCCGCGAATATTATAAAGAGCGGCGCCATATTCTTGCGCTCGCCGTCCGTAATGCCGAACAGCGAGGGGATGAGAAGGAGCTTGCGGCCGCGCTCGCCGAACTGAAGAATATACCCGCGGAATAGCGTACTATGGATATATCTTGCAAAAACGTAAGAAAAAGCGGATAATAGGGTAATATTGAGCATATTCCTCGATGCCGCATCCTTCCCGGGCGAAGAAATCGAAGAGCACTCCTATGACATCAAAGAAAACTTCCAAAAAGAAGTCGGTGCATGCGTCGCAAAAAACTGCGCCTAAAAAAGCGGTAACGACAAAAAAGGGCAAGAAGGCATCCGTCAAAAAGCCGGCCAAAGCGGTCAAGGGAAAGCCGCGAAAGATCCCGGCCGCCCGCGCCAAGGAGATTCAGAAACTCGAAAAGGCGCTCAAGGCGAATGCGAACGAGATCAACGAGCTCATCGAGCGCGGCCGTCCGCGCGGGTTTGTGACCGACAACGAGATCCTCTACTACTTCCCGAAGATCGAGGACAACGTCGATCTGCTCGACGAGATCTATGATCGTTTGGAGAAGGCCGGCATCAAGGTGATCGAAACGACCGCGCTCATAGACTTCTCCAAGGACGAAGGGGGCGTTCCCGAATACGACGACTCCGCCGCGTTCGAGGGCGACGTGCCCGACGCCGTCCAGATGTACCTTAAGGAGATCGGAAAAACGCCCCTCCTTACGAAGGACGAGGAGCGCGAGCTTGCGAAGCGCGCCGAGAAGGGGGATGAGGAAGCGCGGCAGCGTCTTATGAAGGCGAACCTCCGTCTCGTGGTATCGATCGCCAAGCGCTACGTGAACCGCACCCCGCATCTTTCGATCCTCGACCTTATCCAGGAGGGGAATATCGGCCTTTCGCGCGCGGTCGAAAAGTTCGATTACCGCCGCGGCTTCAAGTTCAGTACGTACGCCACCTGGTGGATCCGCCAGGCGATCACGCGCGCGCTTGCCGATCAGTCCCGCACCGTGCGCATCCCGGTCCACATGGTGGAGACCATTTCCAAATACACTCAGGTGCGCCGCCAGCTTATCCAGGAACTCGGCCGCGATCCGCTCGCCGAGGAGATCGCCGCGGAGATGGGCGTGGACGTCGAGAAGGTGCGCCACATCCAGAAGATCTCCCAGGAGGTGCTCTCGATCGAGACGCCGATCGGCGACGAAGAGGACTCAACCCTTTCCGACTTCATCCCCGACGAGCGCAACGCGACGCCCTCGCAGCTCACCGCGCGCGCCATGCTCCGCGATCTCATCAAAGAGATCATGATCGATCTCACCGAGCGCGAACAGCAGATCCTCAAGATGCGCTTCGGCCTGGACGACGGCATCAGTCATACGCTTGAAGAGGTGGGCAAGGCGTTCGGCGTCACCCGCGAACGCATCCGCCAGATCGAGGCGAAGGCACTCGAAAAGATCCGCGAGCATAACAAGGCCGCGGCGCTCGAAGGGTTCGAAAGTTTGACGTAATCCCATTCGTTCGCTATACTTTCTGGGTCAATTCATTACTACTTCCATGAGGAAATGCGCAAAATGCGGTAAAACGTCACAGATGCAGGGCGCGCGGAAGCTTCTCCGCGGTCACTACAATCCGGTGAACTGGTCCCGCAAATATCCGAATCTCCAGTATGCCAAGATCGACGGCGTTCGTGCGCTCGTGTGCACGAGCTGCATGAGGACGATCGCGAAGCCCGCCCGTCCGCGGAGGGCCAAGAAGGAAGCGGTCGCATCCGCGAAAGCATAGAATACTGCAAAACCCGCAATGAAGACTTTCGAACAAGAAAGAGCGTTGTCGGGAAATTCCGAAAGACTCCCCGAACACGAGGAGGCACTTTATGCGATTCTGGCGCCCGAAATCGCGAAGAAGGCGCTCGCTATGGATTCGCTCGAAGGCGTATATACCAAAGAAGTCATCGATCGGGATAAGGCCCAGGTCGAGGCGCTCAAGGAGAAATTCGCCCGGGGAGGCACTCCTGAGGCCTCGCGAAAAGGAGGTAAGTTGTTCGAAGCGATCACGTATGAAGGAATAGAAAATGCAGGATTTCTTGGGGGCGATGCAAGCTATATTCCGGCGTCGCCATATGATGATTACATCAATAAGATCGACGGCATCGTGGAGTTCGAAGAGGGGAAGGGATCGCGCTCGCACGTGGCATTGGGCATCGATGTGACCAAGAATCGCGTAGATCTCTTTGATAAGTTCTCTGCGATAAAAAATGGGATTGATGAGGGGAAGCTTTCTTTTGTAAAGTACTTCGTATCGGATAATTTTCGCGGCGAGTTGAGAAACGTATCCCGGGTCATTATCGGGGCGGATGAGCGGATGACGGAAGATATCTCGCATCTCATTCTCGGGAATATTCGTCTTCGCGAGACCCTTCGCGGGCTCGGCAAAGAGGAGGGATCCGATGGCATGCGCGAAAATCTTCGGAAAAAGATCGAGGAAGCCAGTGCGAAAATAGGCGAGCATCCTTTGCAGTGGATCATTCTTTCGGAGATGAAAGATCAGCTCGGGGTGTTCCGCGATTATGCCCTGCAAAAGGGGAGGGCGCACATTGCCGAAGAATATGGTAAAATCTACGAGATAGTGGAGGATATCATAAAAAGCAAAGAAGAGGATCTCATGGATACCGGCAAAAAAAGAAATGACGAGGTTATCCGGGAAGATCAAGTGTATCGTTTGATAAAGGAGGAGCTCAAGAACTTTTCACAAGGATCCTGAGGGCGTCACCTCTCGTCTCGTCGAAAATGAATATAGGGGAATATCTTTATGTTCTCCTCACCTTCGGGCTGTAGTATACCGGTAGTACGCATGCATGGGGTGCATGTAGACCGGGTTCAATTCCCGGCAGCCCGACAAAAGAAAAAAGAGAGAAAGAAGAGAAAGAAGCTGGATCGAGAGTTCGGCGAGAGGAAACAAAAAACACCCTTCGAGGGGGGGCTCGGCGCGACGAAGATCGCGAGAGCCTAGACGGCCGGCCAGGAGGCCGGAACGCCGTCCCTAAAAAGGGTGTTTTTGTTTCTATTCCACGACCACTTTCAGCTTTTTGGTCTTTTTCCGGTTCGCTTTGGGAAGCTTCACGGTGAGGATGCCGTTTTTGAAGGATACGCTCGCCGCGTCGGGATCCACTTCCTGAGGGAGGATGATGGTGCGCGCAAAGCGGCCCCAATAGCATTCCTGATAGAGATAATCCTCGTCCTTCACCGCCTTCTCGCGCTTGCGCGCCCCGCGGATCGTGATGGAGTCGGTGGTGGCGTGTACGTCGATGTCTTCGGCGCGGACGCCGGCGATCGCGCTCTCGACGACGATGTCGTTCGGGGTCTGATAGACGTCCACGGTGAGCTTGCCTTCGGGCTCGCCGTCGTCCCACATGGCCTCATCCTCGGCCGCGAGCTCCGCATCGGCCTCTTCTTTGGTCTTGAGTATTTTGGGCTTTGCGGCTGTGGGCGCCGTGGAGGCCGTCGTGAGGACGCCGCCGGCCGACGTGCGGGCCTTTGCGAGCTCGACCTCGTAGGCGCCGTCCGTTCCCTCCGTCGATCCGGCAAGTTGTGCGAAGAACGCTTCGTCCTGGGGTTCCATGGATGTCATAGTAGTGGATCAATAAGAAAAATTACGACGTTTTGGGGAGTTCCTTGGGGAAGGTCTTGATCCGTTCAAAATCGTTGAGCACGAAGAATCCGACGATGACGATGAACACGACCGTATACATCCCGTTTCCATAATTAAGTATAAGGTAGTTGAAGCATGCGTGCAAAAGTGCGGCGACGCCGATGCCGAAGGCGATCCATCGAGCGGGGCTTTTGCGGATGAGGCCGATGGCCCAGTAGTAGCCGACGATCGCCGAGGTGAGCGAATGGAGCAGGGTGGCGCCGATGAAGCGGAAGGAGAGGGTCTCGAAAAACGTGGGTACAAAAAGGGCGTTCAAGGGGATGCTCGACAGCGCGCCGATGTTCTCGAGCGTGGCGAATCCGAGCGCGGCGACGATCATGAAGATCATTGCGTCGGTCGGATGCTCGAACGCGGGGCTCCTGGACGCCGCGAAGTGGGCCGCGGCGAATTTCATCGTTTCCTCGATGAGGGCGAGGCCGATGAGCGACGCGACGGAAAGTTCGGCGATGTTCCAGTGCGCGAGCGCCGCGCCATAGACGTTCTCGATGGCCACGGTAAAGAAGCCGAACGC
Source organism: bacterium (assembly GCA_021801885.1). Classification (GTDB taxonomy): domain Bacteria; phylum Patescibacteriota; class Minisyncoccia; order UBA6257; family 2-01-FULL-56-20; genus JAKAGE01. The sequence continues at coordinate 4,006 of JAKABL010000005.1, read as the reverse complement.
CATGCCTGCAATGAAGGTGAACGCGATGAGACGCTTGGGTTCCGCGTGGTCGTCCTCGCCGAGATAGAACACGAGCCACGCGAAGGCCGGGAGGAGGCCTGCGACGAGGGACATTACGAGCGCAACGATGGCCGTCATGGATCTATTCTACCATGCCTCCACCATGAGCAGCGTCCCCGGACGGAAGATGCCCCAGATCTCCTCGGTGATGAACGGCATGAAGGGATGGAGCATTTTGAGCGAAGCGAGGAGGAGGGATTCGAGGAGTGCATAGGCCGCCTCCCGTTCCGGGCCTGCGCCGTCGCGGAGCGCCGTTTTCTGTGCTTCCACTATTTCATCCGCAAGACGATGCCAGACATAGTGATACAGCGCTTCCCCGGCAAGATGGAATTCGAACGCGTCGAGGTGCGCGGTGACCTCCTGGGCGAGCGCCACGAGCTCTTTCATTTCGGGACAGTCGGCATCGGCGGCCCGCGATCCTTTTGTAAGATCTTCGGGACGGTTCATGTCGATGAAGCGGGCGATATTCCACAGTTTGGTGGAGAAATTACGGTAGCCTCGCACGCGGTCCTCGGAGAGCTTGATATCGTTGCCGGGTGCGGCGCCGATCACGAGCGAAAGGCGCGTGGCGTCGGCGCCGTATTTGTCCGCCATGGTGAGCGGGTCGATGATGTTGCCGAGCGACTTCGACATTTTGCGGCCCTTGTCGTCGCGTACGAGACCGTGGAGGTATACGCGGCGGAAGGGGATCGCGCCGTCCATGAGCGCGGCGGACATGAGGATCATGCGCGCCACCCAGAAGAAGAGGATGTCGTAGCCGGTCTCCATGACCGCGTTCGGGAAATAGCGCGCAAGATCGGGCGCATGTTCATCGGGCCAACCGAGCGTGCTGAAGGGCCACAGGCCCGACGAGAACCACGTATCGAGCGTGTCGGGGTCCTGCTCCCATCCTTCGCCGTCCGGCATATGAGTGCCGACATAGACGGCGTCCGCGTTGTACCATACGGGCACGCGGTGTCCGAACCAGATCTGACGGGAAATGCACCAGTCGCGGAGATTGTCGATCCAGGTGAAATAGACGCGGGAGAAGCGTTCCGGCATGATCGTGATCGCGCTGCTTTCCACCGCGGCCCGCATGCGCTCTTTCAATGTTTTGCCTTCGGCGCCGAACGGCTTGTTGACCGCGATGAACCACTGCAGCTTGGGGAGCGGCTCGATGATGCCACCCGTGCGCTCGGCGGTCGCCACGTTCTGCGCGATATCCTCTTCCTTTTCGATCAGACCGCGGCTCCGGAGATCCTCGGCGACGATCGCGCGCGCGTCGGCGGTCTTTTTGCCGTGCACGAGGTCGTTGGGGACCGTCATCCGGCCATGCTCATCGATCACCTGCACGAGCGGCAGCGCATGCCGCTGGGCGATCTCCCAGTCCACCATGCTGTGCGCGGGCGTGACGCCCAGGGCGCCCGTGCCGAAATCCTTTTCGACCGATTCGTCCGCGACCACCGTGACCTTGATGAGGGTGCCGCAGAAATTCGCTTCGAGCGTCTTTCCGACGTACTGCGCATAGCGGGCGTCGGACGGATGCACCGCGACGGCGGTGTCGCCGAACTTCGTTTCGAGGCGGGTGGTCGCGATCGGAATGGGGAAGTCTTTGTCGTACCGGAACGTATAGAGCGTTGCCGTGCGTTCTTCGTAGACGATCTCGTCATCGGAGATGGTCGTTTGGCCTTTGGGGTCCCAGTGTACCACGCGATTGCCGCGGTAGATGAGGCCCATATCGTAGAGGCGCGTGAACGCGGTTTGGACGGCCAATGCGCGGGTCTCATCGAGCGTGTACGCTTCGCGGCTCCAATCGAGCGAAGCGCCCATGCGCCTTACCTGGCGCACGATCGTATCGTGACTCGATTGGGCGAACTCGTGCACCCGACGCAGAAGCTCCTCGCGGCCCAGGTCGTAACGGTTCTTCCCTTCGGATTTTGCGATGTCCTTTTCGACGCGCGACTGCGTGGCGATCGCCGCATGATCGGTGCCCGGGATCCACAGCGTGCGTTTCCCGGTCATGCGCGCGTAGCGCACCATGATGTCCTCGATCGCGAGCATGGCGGCATGGCCCATGTGGAGCGTCCCCGTCACGTTCGGCGGGGGAAGGACCATGGCGAACGGTTCCGCGTCGGGGGCCGTTACGCCTTGTGCGACGCAAATATCGGGGTTTGCATAGCCGGCCTCGTCCCAGCGCTCCGCAATGCGGGCTTCCACTTCTTTGATATCGTAGCGGGGTTCCATATGAGCAGATTATAAGGAGAAAGAAAGTAAATTCCAAATAATGCCTGCGCCGGGGAGGGCCGGCGCAGGCCGGCGTGCGGGCGATGCGGTATAATAAGGGAAAAGGTCGAGCGATCAAGAGCGACTATACGACACCATCACTTACTATGGCTGAAGAACAGAAAAAGGAAGCCGCGCGTTCCGGCGCCCGCAATGTCTGCGTGTGCGAGGGTGAATGTGCGTGCGGATGCGGGTGCGGATGGCCTCGAGGCCATCGGGCATTCCGTGTCATTCTTGCATTGATCATTCTCGCCCTTGTCTTCTGGGCGGGCGTGAAGATGGGAGAGCTTCGTGCGTATATAGAGTATCAATATGCCAATTGGGGCGGGTACGGTATGATGGGCAACGGCTACGGTTACGGCTACGGCCCCATGCGGTACGGCTCCGGCGAATGGGGCGGCTACGGCTACGGCGCGAACGGCCAGCCGACGCAGGCTCCGCAGCAGCAGAATGCCGTACAGGGTTCCGGAACCTCTTCGGCTCCGATGATCCCCGCGACGGGCACCGCGCCTCGGCCGTAACGGCAGAAGCACCGCATCGATATCCTATCGGCGGAACGCAAACAATCCCCGCAAAGGGGATTTTTGCTATATAATAGTGGCACATGATCGAATTCAAGGTCTTGAAGAAATCGAAGAAGAGCAATGCGCGGATCGGCGTGCTCACGACGCCCCACGGCGAGGTGCACACGCCGGCGATCGTTCCGGTGGCGACGCTCGCGGCCGTGAAGGCGCTCCGCAGCGACGAAGTGGCGGCGACCGGCACGCAGATGCTCATTGCGAACACCTATCATCTCCATCTTCAGCCGGGAGAGGCGGTGGTGAAGGCGGCGGGAGGCGTCAACGCATTCATGAATTGGCGCGGCCCCACGATGACCGACTCGGGCGGGTTCCAGGTGTTCAGTCTGGGGTGGGGGCGCGATCTCGGCGTCGGCAAGGTGGCGAGCGCGCATACGGTCGCCCGGTACTATCCCGACAAGATCGCCCGCGCGATCGAAAAGGGAAATCAACCGAAGCATGTGACGATCACGGAGGATGGCGTGAAGTTCCGTTCCCCGCTCACGGGTGACGAGATGTTCCTCGGCCCGAAGGCGTCCATCGCGATCCAGGAGAAGCTTGGCGCGGATATCATGTTCGCGTTCGATGAGTGTACGCCGCCGGGCGCCACGCACGACTATATGGCGCAATCGCTCGCGCGGACCCATCGGTGGGCGGTCCGCTCGCTCGCCGCGCGCCGATCGACGCAGGCGCTCTACGGCATCGTCCAGGGGTCGAACTTCCGCGATCTCCGCGAGGAGAGCGCGCGGCACATCAATGCGCTCGAAGGATTCGACGGGTTCGGCATCGGGGGAGACCTCGGCGAGTCGCGCACGGGCACGAAGGATATCCTGAAGTGGGTGACGCCGCTGCTCGACGAGCGCAAGCCGCGGCATCTTCTTGGCATGGGGCACATCGAGGACATCGAGAACATCATGACCGGCGGCGTCGATACGTTCGATTGCACCGTGCCGACCCACTATGCCCGCCACGGCATCGCGTTCGTTGCCCGCGGCACGAAAGGCGCCGTGCGCGGCCGGATCGATTTCAGCAAGGCGCCGCTCTTGAAGAGCAAGGAGCCGGTGGATCCCTCTTGCGGATGCCCCGTGTGCACGGGAGGCTATCGCCGCAACTATATTACCCATCTG
>JAKABL010000053.1 GCA_021801885.1 bacterium | reverse complement strand
GATCGCGAAACAGGTGATCCCCCATACGCTCCTCGATACGACCGTCCTTGCGTTCTTCGAACAGGCCTTCCCCGGCAAAAAAATATACGACATCGAGCCGCGCATCCAAAAGGTGCTCGACGTCGTGAATCTCGCGGCGCCCCTCGATCGCACGCTGCGCTCGTTCTCCGGGGGCCAACAGGCGCGTCTCCTGCTCGCCCAGGCGCTCATTCAGGATCCCGACCTCCTTCTTCTCGACGAGCCGACCAACAACCTCGACGCGGAAGGGATCGCGCATCTCACCAACTTTCTCAAGGAATCGGAGAAGACCGTCATCGTCATCTCGCACGATGCCGACTTTCTGAACGCCTTCACGCAGGGCGTGCTCTACCTCGACGTTTTCACGCATAAAGTGGAACAATACGTCGGAAATTATTTCGACGTGGTCAAGGAGATCGCCGCGCGCCTCGAGCGTGAACGCATGAAAAAGGTGCGCCTCGAAAAGGAGATCCAGCACCGCAAGGACCAGGCGAACTTCTTCGCGCAGAAAGGCGGCCATATGCGCGACGTCGCAAAGAAAATGTGGAACAAGATCGACGAGCTCGAGGATGATATCCCGGATTCCCGCCAGGAAGATCGCACGATCCGCCAGTTCGCAATCCTCCCCCAGCCGGAACTCACCGGCACGATCGTTGAGATCGCCTCGGCATCCGTGGTGACCCGCCATAAGGCCACACAGAAAAAGCTTTCCCATCCGATCACGCTCAAGAAGGGCGAGCGTCTCCGCCTCGAGGGCCCGAACGGTATCGGAAAGACCACGTTCCTCGAAGCGATCGCGGGGGGCACGGCCAAAGGCGTGACCATCGAACCCAGCACCCGCATCGGCTATTACCGTCAGGACTTTTCAACGCTCGATTTCAATGACACCGTCTGGCATACGCTCGCGGACGCCATGACGGAAGGCAATGAGGAGAAGCTTCGTTCGCATGCCGCAGGATTCCTCCTCGATGCCGATATTCTCCGCGCAAAGATCGGTTCCCTTTCTGAAGGCCAAAAGGGCCTCGTCGCGTTCGCAAAACTCTCGCTCGAAACGCCAGGCCTCCTTATTCTCGATGAGCCGACGAACCACATCAACTTCCGCCATCTCCCCATCATCGCGAAAGCGCTCGACCGCTATGAAGGCGCCATGATCCTTGTGAGCCACATGGAGGAATTCGTGAAGCAGATCAGGATCGACTATACGCTCGACCTGGGGGCGCTCTAAAAAGCCCTACTTCTCCTCCTCTCGCTCGAGTTCCAGGCACACCGAATTGATGCAATAGCGCTTGCCACCCTTGTCGGCAGGACCATCGTCGAACACGTGCCCGAGATGCGCGCCGCAGGACTTGCAGATCACTTCCGTACGGTGCATACCGAAACTGTCGTCGGGACGCAACTCCACGTGCGCGAGATTCGCAGGTTCGGTGAAGCTCGGCCATCCGCTGCCGGATTCAAACTTCGCATCGGAGGAAAAAAGTTCCGCACCGCACACCGCGCACGCGTACATCCCCTTCGCGTGCTCGTCCACATACTTGCCTGTGAAAGGAGCTTCCGTCGCGCCCTTTCGTGCCACGCTATAGAGCTCGGGGTTCTCCGCCTTCAACTCGTCATCGGTTTTCATGGGATCGATTTTTCTTTTACTATATTTGCGAACGTTTCCTGCAATTTCTCCACCTTGGGCTCGATAATCAGCTGACAATAGCCCGCGCCGGGGTTCTTTTTATAATACTCGCGGTGATACTCCTCCGCCTCGTAGAACTTCCCGTCCCACGGCACGACCTCGGTGACCACAGGCCTTCCGCCAAGGTCGGACGCTTCAAGCTCCTTGATGAACGCACGCGCCTCATCGCGCTGGGCGTCGGTCACGTAAAACACCGCCGAGCGGTACTGCGTGCCCACGTCGTTCCCCTGCCGGTTGAGGGTCGTCGGATCATGCGTGGCGAAGAACACGGTGAGGAGCTCGCGGAACGAGATCTCTGAAGGGTCGAACGCGATGCGGATCGCTTCGGCATGGCCGGTCGTGCCGGTACACACCTGTTCGTAGGTGGGGTTCGGCACCGTACCGCCCACATAGCCCGGCACCACGCTCGCTACGCCGCGCAGGTTCGCGAACACCGCCTCCGTGCACCAAAAGCACCCGCCCGCAAAGATTGCCGTTGCCATGGTGTCGCCATTCATACCTATATAATATCAGATTCCCCTCATTACGTTCGAGGGGAGTCACGGAAGCCGCGAGGGCGACGAAACCCTGGACGGCCCCGCCGGTAGGGCGGGAACGCGGTCTCTGAAGGGATAGAAAGGAAAGTGTTGCGTGCTATTCAGCGACCGCCGCGGAACGTCCCGCCTTCTTCCGCTCGTTCTCGGTAAGATACTTCTTGCGGATGCGGATGTTCTGCGGGGTGATCTCCACGAGCTCCTCGTCGTCGATGTAATCGAGCGCGTCCTCGAGCGTCATCATGACCGGCACCTCGAGGAAATCGGCGAGGCCCTCGTTCTTCGCGCGGAAGTTGGTGAGCTGCTTTTCGCGCGCCACATGCACGAGCACGTCGCCCTCCTTGGCATTCTCGCCGACGACCATACCTTCATATACCGGCACGCCGGCGCTGATGAACAGCTTGCCGCGTCCCTGGGCCGTCACGAGGCCGTAGTTGTTCGATACGCCCTGCTGCGTCGCCACGATGGATCCGTGCGGAATCGCCGTGATGTCCCCTTTGTATGCCTGATATCCGAGGAAGATGCTGTTCATGATGCCGGTCCCCTTCGTCGCCGTGAGGAACTTGTTGCGGATGCCGATCAGACCCCGCGTCGGCGTCTCGAATTCCATAAAGGCATTGCCCTTGTCATCCACGCGCATATTGCGCATCACGCCGAGCCGCTTTCCGAACATCTCGATCACCGTGCCGGAATACTGCTCGGGCACTTCGATCGATACGAGCTCGATCGGCTCGGTCTTCTTTCCGCCCTCCTCCTTGTAGATCACCTGCGGCTTCGACACCTCGAGCTCAAATCCTTCGCGCCGCATCTTTTCTATCAAAATGGCCAAATGCAATTCACCGCGTCCCGCGACCGTCCATCGGTCGGTGGTCTCCATGGGCGTCACCGCAAGCGCGACGTCCGTCTCGAGCTCCTTAGTGAGCCGGTCGCTGATCTGCCGCGAGGTCGTGAACTTACCCTCCTTGCCGCGGAACGGCGAAGTGTTCACGCTGAAGGTCATTTTGATCGTCGGCTCGTCGATATGGATGGTCGGCAATGCGACCGGACGGTCCACGTCGGCGATCGTCTCACCGATCGAAATGTCCGGAATACCCGCGATGGCGACGATCTCCCCCGCGCCGGCGGACTCGACATCCACGCGGCCCAATCCGTCGAACACCATGACCGATGAGACCGACGCCTTCTTCATCTCGCCCTTGCGGGTAATATGCATGACGTTCATCGCCTTTTTGAGCGTGCCGGAATAAATGCGCCCGATGGCGATCTTCCCTTTGTAGTTGTCGTTCGCGAGATTCACGGTGAGCATCTGCAGCACATCCGTCATATCCTCCGCCGGCGCCTGCGGGGGCGGAAGATGCTTCACGATCGCCTCGAACACCGGTTCGATGTCCTTCATCTCTTCGAGATGCTTCGTGGCACCCGCCTTGCCCTGCACCCCCGATGCGTAAATGATGGGGAATTCGATCTGCTCCTCCGTGGCGTCGAGCTCAAAGAAGAGATCATAGGTGGCATTGAGTGCCCACTCGGGCCGCGCATCGGGTTTGTCGATCTTGTTCACCACGACCACCACTTTATGGCCGGCCTGGATCGCTTTGCGGAGCACGAACTTCGTCTGCGGCATGGGACCTTCCTTGGCGTCGACGAGGAGCAGCACGCCATCCACCATGCGCATGATGCGTTCCACCTCCCCGCCGAAATCGGCATGGCCTGGCGTATCCACGATGTTGATCTTCGTATCCTTGTACATCACGGATGCGTTCTTCGAAAAGATCGTGATGCCGCGCTCGCGCTCGAGTTCATTCGAGTCCATGATGAGGTCCTTCGTATCGCCCGTTTTCTGCTTGAAGCTCACCGACTGCTTCAAAAGCGCGTCGACAAGGGTCGTTTTTCCGTGGTCCACGTGGGCGATGATGGCGATATTTCGTATATCCATAAAAATTGGATGGTTATTTGTTCGGATGAAAGGACCCTATACCGAGAGAAAAGGCCACATAGTAAATAAGAACCAAATTCCAAGGGCCAATGAA